>NZ_JAAHHG010000310.1 GCF_010692555.1 Okeania sp. SIO3B5
TGTAATTTTTGAATAAGGAAGAAGGAAGAAGAAATAAGGAAGAAGGAAGAAGGAAGAAGGAAGAAGTTAATAGACATCTCCAATAATAAAAAATAAAATCAATTATCCCAAATAAATTATCAATTCTTCCCCTCCACAGTCGGGGGAGGGGCGAGGGGTGGGTTCCCTACTCCTGTACGGGCGAATCGCGATTCGCCCCTACTCCCTACTCCCTCTTTTCTGGAGATGTCTAATGCAGATAGTCCTAAACTGATATAATATTATTGGTTAAACAATGTTATTTCCCTAGTGTCGCTACGCGGAAGTTAAAAGTCAAAAGTATTGCTTAGTAAGGCTTTTAGAATTTTGTAACTGGTCAGTTATTTCCGCCATCCTGCACTAGGTTGATGGGGAGAGGCAACAAACCTACCCCATCTCTAGTATTGCTCAGAAAAGCTATTTAGTGCGATCGCATCAAAAAAAATTAGGTTTATAAAAACCGATGCTTAGTTTCTAGAAACCGTTACGACCCCAAACTACCATAGAAATAGAGAAGCCAAACACAACTAAAAGTGAAACCCAGCCTAATGACAAAATATCCATAACTAAATTTAGAAAAAGGTAAACATTTACTGCAAATTCTATATTATTTGATTTAGGGTATTTTGACTACATAGCATTTCTCAGTAAGCGTGAGGTACACTCCTGGAGATCCCCCCTAATATCATGTCCGGTTGAATAATTAGACTTTGGTGGTCCGAAGGCAGGAGGCAGGAGGCAGGAGGCAGAAGGTTTTCTCCCATTGTCACCTTGATTTTATACACAAACGATGCTACCAGACATGATATAACCCCCCTTGGCAAGGGGGGAACCCGGAAGTCCCTCTTTTTAAGGAGGATTTAGGGGGATCGTTGATGTACCTCAGCTTTGAGAAAACCGCTAGCGGAAGTCCCCCTTTTTAAGCTATGCTTTATAAACATCTTTCTTAACATAAAACTTGACAAAAGATACAAGTTATCTGCTAGCCTTTCAAAGATTTTTACCAGAGAAAAAGTAGATTTTTCTTGATAACTTAAGTAGTTTTTCCTATCTACTATGATTCTTTCTCCCTTCTCCCCTGCTCCCTACTCCCCTACTCCCCTACTCCACACAAGGTTTTCAGGAGTTCCTTATAAGGGATAGCTTTTTAAGGGGGATTTAGGGGGATCGTTATTGAAAAATGTCTTAACCAATTCTTGTAGTGCTATAAGATTAAGTGAGGCAAAACACTGATGCTAATCAATAAAAAGATATAGTATATGGTCAAATACTCATCAAATTTTACCTTCGCAGAAAGAATAGAATCTCTAAAAGCAGGAACTGTAGCTGGTATTTCCCTATTTTTAATCTCTGGGGCGATCGCCTTCGGTAACAGCTTTTTTTTGGCCCAAAAGTTTGAGTTATTGGCAGATTTAGAAATTATAGCTCTAAGCTGGAATCTTTTGTTTCAGGGCGCGATCGCTTTTATTAGTGGATTTCTGTTTGGCGTGACTTATCGTTATATTATCCGTCAGGATAGTAACCCTCATCTAAAATCCGGAGCAGTGGTGGCCTTTGGCAGTGTTAGAGGTTTGGGACAAATTGATGTGGGATTAAGTTATGGGGATACATTTCTCGATTTATGGCCTTTAATGGTCTTGGGAATAGAAAGTGTAGTGACTTTTGCTGTGGCTGGCCTTGTTTTGGATTGGAGTATTAATCAAAAGTGGATTAAATCTTTTCCTTCTTTATAGAAGCCATTTGGTATCTATTTAAGAAGTTACAAGTTCAATACCCATCTGGGTTTTATGATTCTCGCAGTCCTAATTCATAATTTTTCGGTCTCCTGAACCCTTATAGTTGTTAGGCTCCTTAAAACGGCTTTCCTGAAGCTTTTGTATTTCAATAAAAGATCCCAAATGGGTTCTATAGCAATATGATTTGAGTTGTGAGATATTGAAAACTTTTAGGGAACAGGGAACAGGGAACAGAGAAGAAGAAAAAAACGTATCATATAAAAATAATAATTGCTATATTCTATCCTTTTAAGCCTTTTAAGGAACATCTCAATTCTCACAACTGATTCCTGATTGCTATACCTATATGAAGATGAATAAATATTTAGCAATTAAAAAGCGGATAATTTTTGGTAAATGATCGAAAAATTTTTCTCAAAATAGTTGATATTTTTTCTTTGGTATTGGATCAAAATGAAGCAATCCGATTGCTCTTTTTCTAATTCTAAATAATATGTAATTTCTGGGCAGATATTCACATTTTTTAGACGGATTGCTATGATAATTTTAGATATTTACTCTAGGTTAAATTAATCAACTATAGTCACGCAACATTTTTTTGATTTCCATATTATGTAACTCTTCTTGACCAATCATGGTACGAGCATATTCTTCTAAATATATACTTGCGTTTTCTACAGTTCCCAAGAAGTTTTTATATAGTTCTAAAGCTTTAGCTTCATGGTTAAGACTTTCCCTTAAAAGATCGGGTACTGAATGTTGATTTGTTTCTTCAATTGGAGCTACTCTTAATGTGGGATGACCTTCTAAACCTGTTAGTATTTCTCCTGCTTGTTGAGCATGAAGTAAAGATTCATTTGCTTGGGCTTGAAAAAATTGTACAATTGGTATGCGATTAGGTCCTGTCACCATTAGGGAGTAATGAGTATAGCGCACCACACCTGCCAGTTCAAATTCCATAATAGAGTTTAATAACTCTACAGCTTTTTCTGTATTCAGTTCTATCATTTTAGTGTCTCAAGTCTTAATTTGTTCAGCTTAATTGTCTCTTCTGAATTATATACATTTAATCTACAAGATACATTATTTTAACCTTTATTTAAGGATGAAAGATATTAATTTTATCTATAGATAATTTCAATACAAAAGTTTTTTTCAACCCCTACTACTAACTAAATAAGGAATATATTAGTAGGGGTAAATAGTACAATTTAAAAGAAACCTTTTTTCAAGTTAATTGCTCTCTGGTTTTTCGGTAGGTTTTGCAACAGTTATATCATTCTTCACAAAATCTAATTGTTGAGGACTAATAACTTCTTTGACCGCTAGTTCATTAATATCTTTGTAAGGACGATTTTCCTTAATTTTTTCTGGTAGATCGGGTACGTTTAACTTGATTGCTAATTTTTTTAAGTCTGAGTCTGAAGCATCATTTATATCTATTTTGCTCATGTTGTCAGTAGCAGTAGATACTGGTGAATTTACACTATTAGGACTAGCGTTAGGATCTACAGTTGGAGTAGTTGTATTTGCACAGGAACTCATGGCGATTAAGCTAGCAATGATTCCAGATAAGGATAGAAAACGAAAGTGATTCATCATATGAGTTAAGTAAGTTTTTTGGCTAATGCTAAGACAATTTAATATTGTAAGGGGTCTCAAAAATATTGACAAATTTTTACATATTAGTTTTTTTTATTTTATCTTAATTAAGGCAATTATCTTATCATCTTATTTCTGATAGTAATAGTTATTAACTCAAAATTTAAAGTTGCTTTTACAGCAGTTTTGGAGTTGATGAGGTACAAAATTTTAGGACTTTAGGGAGTAGGGAGTAGGGAGTAGGGAGTAGGGGCGAATCGCGATTCGCCCGTACAGGAGTAGGGAAAAAAGATTAGCCTTAAAAGCGTACCTCACTATCCTAAAAAGTGCTGTAAATCTTTAAAAGATAAATAATGACAAAGGTGGCTAAAAGTGAATAACGAATGGGTGCACCATTTGATTTCTAGCAGCGTTGCTACTTTAACGAAGTCAGAAGTCAGAAGTCAGAAGTTATAAGTCAGAAGTTAGAAGTTAACCCACCCCTGCCCCTCCCCAACCCACCCCCGCCCCTCCCAGGAGGGGAGCCAGGAGGGGAAGTAGGGGATTTGAGCAACTCTCCAAAAATATTTCGCCTTAATAAGGTGGGGTTGTGCAACCCAATTATTTTGATAAACACTCAAATGAGCGTCGGGGATTACTTCTAACTTCTAACTTCTAACTTTTGACTTTTGACTTTTGACTTGCGCATAGCGCTATAATGCCCTCCCCAGGGATTGTTAATTTTTGTAAAAAAGTGTTTACTAAATAACAGAGGTATGTAATATAAGAAGGCCAAAAAAGTAAGCAATATAGATTTTGGGAGAAATGGTCACTCATGTCCATAATTCCCTGTAAATCAAAATGCCATGGCTAAAATTTTCTTACTTTCAACACCCTATTTGTACAACTGTAAAAGTAATGAAGATGAGAAAACTGCTGTTAATATGGTCAACATTGGCCTTTGTCATCCCTAGTGCCCTACTGAGCAGTTGTCAAACCCAAACAACTGAAACTGAGACCGAGCAAACCCAAACAACTGACAATACTCCAGGCACTCTCCAACTTCGTGCCAACGGAGAAGACTTTGTAAGAGAAGGTTTCGTTACTAAAGATGGGTGGAAAGTAACATTTGACCAACTTTACGCGAATTTAGTGGAAATCACTGCCTACCAAACAGATCCACCCTATAATGCTGAAACGGGAGGAAAACCAGAGGCAAAAGAACAAGTCATTCTTGCTCAAACTAAAACAGTAGATTTGGCAGAGGGAGATGAAACTGCGGAAGCTATTTTGGTAAGTGAGGTATCTGCACCTTCTGGTCGCTACAATGCCCTATCTTGGAAAATGCTCAAAGCAACAGTTGGCCCAGCTCAGGGTTATTCTTTATTAATGAATGGCACAGCAACTAAAGATGGTCAGAGTATACCTTTTACTCTCAAAATTGACCAAGAGCTAGAATTTACCTGTGGAGATTTTGTTGGAGATGAGCGTAAAGGTATTCTCCAAGGTGGAGACACTGCGGAATTGGAAGCAACATTCCATTTTGACCACCTTTTCGGTGATGGTAGTGTGGCCTCAGATGATGAAATTAATACAGGAGCATTAGGTTTTGCACCTCTAGTAGCGATCGCCGAAGGAGGAAAAGTTGAAGCAGATATGGCTACATTGAAAAGCAAACTTTCTGCTGATGACTACCAAAAGTTAATGGCAATTTTACCCAGTTTGGGTCATGTTGGTGAAGGCCATTGTTATGAGTCATTAGTAAGTCAAAATTAAAAAGTCAAAGATAATTTTTGTCTGGTAATTCGGGAATTTCTATAAAATAAATCCCATTTGATTGTAAATAATGACAAAATTGCTAAGGCCAAAGTTATACAGAGGTAAGATATGAAATGGCAATTTGTTATTCCTTTAATATTTTTATCTTCAGTAAATTTACAGGGAAAAGCCATAGCTCATGGAGTGAAAATTCAACATCAAATTACTCAGGCAATTAAGATTAATGCTACTTACGATACTGGTACTCCTTTACCTAATGCTTCGGTCACAGTTTATGCTCCTATCGATCCAAGTAAAGTCTGGTTAAAAGGCACGACTGATGAGCAAGGAAATTTTATTTTTTCCCCTGATTCTTCTCAGTCTGGAACTTGGGAAATTAAGGTGCGTCAAGCTGGTCATGGTGGCCTTATTACTATTCCTTTTCAAGTAGATAAGTCTCACAATTATTATAATAATAATGTCAGCAACAATAATCATTATTTAGCTCATATTTCTAGTGATTATAATCCGCTACAAAAAGGATTAATGATCGGTTGTACAATGTGGGGTTTTGTGGGAACTGCTTTATTTTTTTGGCGATTTAAAACTCAAGATCGACCACAAGAAGAACATTAGAAGAATGTTCATTAATTGATAATGGATAATGGATAATGGATAATTGATAATTGATAATTGATAATGGATAATTGATAATTGATAATTACCTCTGGTTAAAACCGTTACGGAATTGAATATCAGGAAATATTATTTCTTCTCTTGGTCCATTGGATATGGTTAGGAAACCCATCCATCCCACCCTTCGGGAAGCTTCGCTTTTTTCCCCTTAAAAGGGTCGGCTTTAAACCAGAATTATTAATTATTAATTATTAATTATTAATTATTATTTGACCTTATATCGGGATAATTTTAAATCTTCAATAATACCATTTTGAAAAAAGAATGTTACGAATAATAAGAATCATAAATAAACTTTCAAATAAAGTCTATTTGACGAAAAAGATAATTTACAACATCAAAAAAGGTATTAAATCTATCCATTCTGAATTCTGGATTCTGAATTCTGGATTCTAAGAAATACCCTAGCTATTTGTAGCAAACATTTATCAAATTGGTATAATGCACATTTCAGAAGGCATTTTGCCTGCTCACCTCTGTATTAGTGGCTATGGAATTACTTCTTTAATTACCTGGTATTCTCTACGCCAAATTAATCGTTTACCAAATCCTCAAGCTAGCATTCCTAAAGCTTCTTTATTAACAGCAGCTTTTTTTGTGGCTTCTAGTATTCATATTCCTATTCCACCAGCTAGCGTTCATTTGGTACTCAATGGTTTGTTAGGAACTGTTTTGGGTTATTATGCTTTTCCAGCTATATTAGTTGGTCTATTTTTTCAAGCAATAATGTTCGGACATGGTGGTTTAACTACTTTAGGAATTAATGCTCTAATTGTGGGAATACCTGCGCTTTTGGCTTATCAAATATTTCAGCTACGTCATGTTTTAGGAAATGGAATTAAGGAAAGTTTATCTATGAGCATTTTTGGATTTATTGCTGGAGCTAGTGCTATAGGAGTTTCTAGTTTAATATTTTTTACGATAATTATTACAAATGTTCCTTCTGGATTTGATAGCTCTTTAGAACAGAAAGTAATTTATGGATTAATAATTTCTCATATTCCTTTGATGGGGATAGAAGGTATTTTGACTGCAATGATTATCAGTTTTTTGCGTCGAGTCATGCCAGAACTTTTACCTTCTTAGAACTGTTGTATAGTTGGGAGTAGGGGAGTAGGGGAGTAGGGGAGTAAGGGAGTAAGGGAGTAGGGGAGTAGGGGAGATTAAATATTGAAGTAATTATAGAATTATCAACATATACTATATAACCGGATTCTATATGAAACTCTTACTAGAAAATATCGTGATGGAAAATAGGTGAGGGAGGAAATTTCATAGTTTATTCTTCAAATCAATTTTGAATAACTATTAAGTCAAATTTTTAACTAAAACTTTTTCTTTCTTTTGTTATTTGTTCCTTTGCTTTCAAAGTTAGGTGTTAGATAGAGCAGTAAACTTTTCTCGCTTACAGTTAATAGAAGTTACCATAAGGTAACAGAGGAAAACTTTTCAAAAGTTACCGAATAATTAAAGTGTGAAGCTTATTTTTTAAAATAAAAGAATAAATAAAGAAAAAAATCATTTTTGCCAATCCAATCTGTTTTCAGGAGAAGTAATCATTAATTAGGGTTTGCTGAAAAAGTCTTTTTTAAGGAGTAGGGGAGCGGGGGAGTAGGGGAGTAGGGGAGTAATTTTTTTTTGCCCAACTTTTGCCTAAAATGGTAAATTTTTGAGCATTAAGAGCTGAAAACCAAGGTATTACAGACCCAAAAAGGCTAAAACCTTGATCTTTAAAGACGTTTAGGTTTAATCAGCAAGCCCTAATTATTAATTGTTGAAAATCTATTACCTAAAACCTAATACCTACTAATGAAATTTACCCTAGATGAATATGCCAATTTAAACTCTCCAATACATCGGTGGGATGTGAGATATAAACTTATTGGTTTAATGGCATTAATGTTTGCTTTTGCTACTATTAAGAATTGGTATTTAATTCCATTAATGCTTTTAGTAACCATTCTGCTTTATGGAGTGTCAAAATTACCCTTATCATTTTTAGCGAATCGATTACGTTATCCAGGATTTTTTTTGTTAGGAGTAATCGTATTATTACCTTTTTTATCTGGTCAAACAATTATTTGGCAATACGGATTTTTGACAATTCGTCAGGAAGGATGTCTGGCAGTTATATTAATTGTTAGTCGTTTTTTTGCCATTATGACTACTTGTTTAATATTATTCGGTACAAGTTCGTTTTTAACAACAATAAAAGGGATGAGGCAGTTGGGAATTTCTCCCATTATTACCGATATACTTTTGTTATCTTATCGTTATATTTTTGAAATATCTAATCAACTTAGTATGATGCTTAAAGCTACTAGATTAAGAGGCTTTCAACGAAACAAATTTAGTTGGAGAAACTTATCAGTTTATGCTGCTCTTACAGGTAGTCTTTTAGTGCGGAGTTATCAACAAGCAGAACGAGTTTATCAGGCAATGTTGTTGCGCGGTTATGGCAATGTGTTACATAATGGAAATAATAGAATATATTCTGGTTCTACAAACAATTTAAAATATAGACCAGACTTAATATATCTATTCTTATCTTTAATAATTGCTGCTAGTTTTGTAATTGCAGAAATATATTTTTTCACTGTTAATAATTAGTCATCGATCAAATGCAAGAGGATTACCCACAAACTGGTGTCTATGTTAAGGATTTATTGTTTGAATATCCACAAAATGAACCGATTTTACGGAGTCTTTCATTGACAATTAAGCCTGGAGAAAGAGTCGCTTTGTTAGGACCTACAGGTACAGGAAAAAGCACTTTTATGGAAACTTTAGTCGGCTTAAAAAAACCTGTATCTGGTGAAATTTGGATTCAAGGAATTCTCCTAGAAGAAAAAACTTTATCTCAAGTACGTCGTCAAATAGGTTTTTGTTTCCAAAATCCTGATGACCAACTATTTATGCCTACGATTTTAGAGGATATAACTTTTGGTCCGCTTAATTATGGTTTATCTCCAGAAACTGCTACAGAAATTGCTGATAATTTGTTAGTAAAATTTGGTTTAGAAAAGTATGCAAATAGATCTGTGTATGAACTTTCAGGAGGTCAAAAAAAATTGGCTGCTTTAGCCGCTGTTTTAGCGTTAAAACCAGAAATTTTAATATTAGATGAACCCACTAATGGTTTAGATCCTTTATGGCGAAAAAATTTAGCTAAAATCATCTTACAATTACCAGTTAAAATTATATTAATTGCTTCCCATGATTTAAACTGGGTTGCGAAAGTAACTCAACGTGCTTTAATTTTGCAATCTGGTCAAATTCAAGTAGATACTTCTATTAAAAATATTATTCAAGATAGTTCAACTCTTGAATATTACGGTTTACCCATTGATTATTAAGAAGGTCTTAGATAATTAATAATTAATAATTAATAATTAATAATTAATAATTAGGGTTTGCGCTCAAAAGTCTTTTAGTAGGGTTAGGAGACAGGAGACAACCCACCCCTAACCCCTCCGGTGGAGGGGAAGACAGGAGAAATGGCTTGGGAGCGAGGAGGTAGGAGTAAGAATTGTCCCTTGATTTTTCTGCCCAACTATGCGCCTAAAATACTAACTTTTTGAGCATGAAGAGCTGAAACAGGCGCACTTTTTTTGACCTCAAAAAGGCTAAAATTTTTATATGTCAATGCTTTGATATTTAATCAACAAACCCTAATTAATAATTAATAATTAATTATTACCTCTCCTTCAAAAGAAGAGAGGATATATTTCGGTTTCTTTCCTACTCCCCATCCCCCCATCTCCCCATCCCCCCATCCCCCCATCTCCCCATCCCCCCATCCCCCCATCCCCCCATCTCCCCTACTCCATTCCTAACTTTTAACGATGAAATCTGTGTATTGTTTCCTGATAAAGAACCATGGCAAAATCTTTAATAATTTCCTCATTTTGAAAATAATTTCCATACTTTTTCTTTGCCGTTTCTATGCAAAGTTTCATAATCTCAGATGATTCCTCAATATAGTCAGCGATCGCCTGCTTTTGCTCTTGTTTTGTATGATGATGTCTGAAGTCTTGGTGTATATGATGTCTGACATCTGAGTTTAAGGGAAATGTAGTTTCTGCAGTTATTTTAATATCTTTTCCTACTGGATGAACTATTTTTTTTCCCCTTCTTTTTTGAACTTCTTCAGCAAAACCAGATGCAATTATACCTGCTGGTAGACCAAAAATTCCGATACCTAAAAATGCTACAGCAGCACTTAATAATTTGCCTAAATTAGTGGTAGGATAAACATCTCCGTAACCCACAGTTGTTAAAGTTACTACTCCCCACCACATAGTTTCTAAAATGCTAGAAAATTTTTCTGGTTGTGCTTCATTTTCGGCAAAAAACATGAGGCTGGAAACAAAGACTAACACAAAAATTACTATTAACAATGTAGCTATTAATTCCTCTTTTTTTAGAACTATAACTTTAATAATAGTCCGCAGTGACTCAGAATATCTACTGATTTTAAATAAGCGAAATAAACGCAGTAATAATGTAAACTTTATAAATCCTAAGCTGGGAAATAATACTTGCAAATAAAATGGCAAAATAGCTATAAGATCTATTATGGATAAAGGGGTAATTATATATTTTAATCTCCCACTAATAGGATGACGATATTTAGGATTAATTGTACATACCCATACTCTGATAAAATATTCTAAAGTAAACAATCCTGTTATCATTATTTCGATTAGCTTTAAATCTTCAGAATAAATATCTGAAAATCTGGGAGAAGTTTCTAAAATAAACGCACTGACACTAATACTTGTTAAAATAGTAATTAGCAAATCATCTAGCAAACTTAAAAGACTTTTCGGGTCTGAATATTCAAAAATATAGTAAATTTGCTCTTTCAAAGATTTACGTTTTTTCTCTATTTTCATAGCAATTCATTTAATTAGACGACACAATTCTTTTGAGTTAGGGAGTAGGGAGCAAGGAGTAGGCAGTAGGAGAATACTTTGGCCACTGTAGTCTATCTATTTGAAAACCGCTATAAAAAGGGAATATAGAATAGTGGTACGACCTAGATTTTAACTCCTTTGTAAGAGGTTAGAAGTACCTGGTAGTGCATCAAGAGAACAAACAGCAAATAAGAAAATTCTGATAAATATAGCAGTACGTTCTTTGGTGTTTGACAGTAAATTTGAGTGAAAAGGGAGTAGGGAGCAGGGAGTAGGGAGTAGGGAATAGGGAATAGGGAATAGAGGAATATTTATGTAGTGCTATAAATTCTGTAGCGCCGTGACTTCAGCATAGGGGTTTAGGGATTTTTTTTAGTATGTATTTTTTTTAGCGTTACGCTTTTAGAAAAAGAGGGTTTATAATAATCTAATTTTATTCTAGCAATAAATATTTTCATATTCTTATACCAAAATATATTTATAGCAATTCCCATACTTGTGAGGTACAAAATTCCTTAGTTTTAGGGAGTAGGGAGTAGGGAGTAGGGAGTAGTAATTCTGGTTCCGTAGGAATCGATAAATAAGAAAAACAACTGTACCTCATTAGCTTGGGAAACGCTATACTAAGAATTTCAAATATTAAATTCAAAATTGTTTCTTTTAATACTTACTCATTGATGGCAATAAGTTAAAATATAAAAATATATTTTCTCCTTTTTGTCAGTACAAAGGGAAGTATTTAATAATTAATAATTAATAATTAATAATTAATAATTAATAATTTAGGGCTTGCTGAATAAATATAAAAGTATTTGCAGATAAAGGTTTTAGCCTTTTTAATACTTAAAAAGTTCCAGGTTTTAGGTAGTAATGGTTCAAAAATGAGCGGATTTTGGTCAAGAATTGGGCAAAACAATCTTGGGACTATTCTTCCTACTATATCCTCCATAATTCCCATTTCTCCTGGGAGGGGCGATGGGTGGGTTGACTCCTGTCTTCCCCTCCTGGGAGGGGTTAGGGGTGGGTTGTCTCCTGCCCTCACCAATAAGACTTTTTCAGCAAACCCTAATTAATAATTAATAATTACCTCTCTCTTAAAAGGTTTAAACCACAATTTTTCG
>NZ_JAAHHG010000311.1 GCF_010692555.1 Okeania sp. SIO3B5
CCCCACTGCAATTGACCTTCATAAACTATTAGTAGCAATGGTTAAACCTAATAACTATTGGTATTATGAAGTATCTAAAACAGCGCCGAGCTATGCTTTGAGATATTTATCATCAGCTTGGAAACGATCCCTTATCCTGAAAGTCAGTTGTTAATTTAAACACTGTCCTTAAGAATAGAGTCTTGTTGCTGAAGTCCGCAGTTCCTCCGGAGGAGGCTAGCTGACAGCTAATAGCTGTTTGCGCAGCATTCCGCAGGAAATGCTTACAAATTATCTCGTAGAAGCGATTGTTCCTCAAAGATAATTTTTCTTATATCTAAAAACAAATTATGAAAAAATTTTATCTTCTCACTCCTCTATTGCAAGATATAGCGTAAATATTTTTTGTAATTATATATATTGCTAATCAAGAGATATAATAGATTATATTATGTCTGCTTAATTAGTGCTGAAAAAACTTTTTTCTTCCCTATATTTTCTTTACCGAATAATTAAGGTGAAAATCCTCTCCTTTAAAGGAGAAACAATGAATTAATTTTCCTTTGATTCAATCCTCTTTCTTTTAGGGAGAGGTAATTATCAATTATCCATTATCAATTATCAATTATTGAATCTCTTCTTTTCCCTGACCAAAAAATAAGGTCTCAAGCCTCCTCTTAAGGGGATGAAGCAGCAGTCAAGGGATGGCGTTTTGCTTCGCAACAGAAGAAAGCGGAGCAGCTCTGTCAAGAGCGGTTTTCCTCGCCATATCCAATCGACCAAGAGAAAATAAATTTCAGTATTTCAATCCCAATGCTTTAGCCAGAGGAACTGATAACTGAAATGAGCATACTTACTTAATTTATAAACATCAAACTGCATATCAGATTAACGGTCAGTAATAATCTATAAAAGATAAATAATTAAAAGTTTGAGGTAAATTAAGACACCGATAAAAACTTATTTATATGTTAGAATTACAGGTATAGTGAAAATATCAAAAAAAGGAGATATCATTAGATTATGGGGAGGCAAAATATCAAGTTTTGGGGACTTTTGGCTTTAGCTACATCCCCAATAATTATGACTTTTTCAGGGGTGCAGTTAGTACAAGCACAGTCAACCGCAGAATTACTGATTAGTATAGAATTTCCTTCTGGGCCACAAAGGGAAAGCTCAGGAAACACAACAGGTGGGGGGACTCGTGGAATCTGCCCTATTGCTCCTGGTCAAATTGAATTGACAGCCTTAACGCCTGGAGATAATGTCGCAACAACAGTTGCAGATAATCCCAAATTTTTCGTGTATGTTCCCGAACACGAAGCAAAGTCAGCAGAATTTGAAATAACTGATAAATCAGGTAATAGCATCTATTCAACTAAATTAGATATTTCCGAGACTTCTGGCATTGTGAAACTTGCCCTGCCCAAAAATGTAAGTCTGACAACTAATAAAGAATATATTTGGGTATTTGTGATGATTTGCGATGAATCGGATTACAGTGTTAACAAAATTGTTGAAGGAATTGTCAAAAAAGTAGAAATCAGTTCAGACTTAGAAAATAGCTTAAAAAATGCTAGTCCCCTGGAACAAGCAGAGATATATGCAAAAGCAAAAATTTGGAATGAAACCATCGCTACCGTGGCTGAGTTACGCAATTCTTACCCTACAGAGTGGGAGGAATTACTAAAGTCGGTAGGGTTAGACGAGATTGCTTCCGAACCCTTTGCACCCTGCTGTCAAGTAGAAGAAGAAATTAACTCCCCCGGCGGGAAGTCCCGCGCTCTCCCGTAGGGGAGCGTCGTATGGGAAAGCCGGGCGTTATGTGTGTGGTTGATCCTGATTTTTGATATAATAACTAATGTAGATATAAAGGTCGATACAGATTATGCTACTGAAATACAAGTACAAGTTAAAACCACATAAAAGGCAAGCGGTTATTATCTCCAATTGGTTATCCATGGCCAGGAAGCAATATAATTACCGTTTAGCTGAACGGTTACACTGGTTTGAAGCAACACGCACACCAGTAAACGCTTGTCCTCTTAATGTTTCAGTAGTACCAGTGGACCGGATTTATCAAAATATCCCTGAATTTAGGGTACAAACACGGGATGGCAGAAAAAAGGACGATAATGGTAATCCGATAACAAAGAAAGGGGATAAGCATCCGAATATAGTTAATGGCTATGTTTTGTGGGAGACTGTTCAACTAGCAAACTTAGGACAAACCAAACAACTATTCCCTGAATACAAGTCCATGCACTCTCAGGTTTTACAAGATGTTATCCAAAGAGTACAAACTACTATGGATAATTTTATCAAGCCGGATAAAAACGGTAAAACCAGCGGTAGACCTAAATTTAAAGGTAAACATTACTATAATTCTTTTAGTTATCCCCAGTTATCAAACACTAATATTGTCAAAAATGCTAACGGTCGGTATTGTATCAATTTACCGAAAATCGGCTTAGTCCCTTTTGTCTTCAATCGCCCAATACCAGAAGGATTCAAAGTTAAGACAGGTACTGTGATACGCGCGGCAGATGGTCTGTATATCAGCTTAACGATAGAAGATCAGACTGTACCTGTAGAGGTTGCAGAAATTCAACCCACTGAAGATAACTCAATAGGTATTGATTTAGGATTGCTGCACTATATTGTTACATCTGATGGTGAGTTTATAGAAGTTCCTAGGTTTTTTAGATTTTCTGAACATCGCTTGTCTAAACTACAGGTAAGATTAGCTAAAAAACAAAAACATTCAAAAACTTGGAAAGTTCTCAAACGTAAAATAGCTAAACTGCATCAACTAATAGCTAGGCAACGACTGGACTGGCAGTTCAAACTGGCTTATCATTTATTTAGTGACTATCAAGTGATATTTTTAGAAGACCTACAGATAGCAAATTTAGTGAGGCGTTGCAGAGCTAAATTAGGTGACAATGGTCAATTCTTACCCAATGGTCAGTCAGCGAAGTCAGGATTAAATAAGTCTTTGCAAGATGCAGCTTTTGGCCAGTTTGTTCAAGTCTTAGAGTATGTAGCCTGGAAATTAGGCAAGAGAATTATCAAAGTAGACCCAAAAGGTACGTCTCAAAATTGTTGGGAATGTTTGAATAAAGTCTCTAAAAGCTTATCAGAGCGCTGGCATTCTTGCTCTAGATGTGGTCAAGAATTAGATAGAGACTATAACTCAGCCACCCCTCTAGCTCCCCTCCCGGGAGGGGATGGGGGTGGGTTGGATTATTATCAACACAGGGGGAGGACATCACCTCTGTTAAAACAGCGGTCAGGGTTTCCCGGGCTGAAGAATCCCGCGTTGTCCCGTAAGGGCAACGTCGGGAGTATGTCAAGTTACCATTGGAATAGCTGTAAGTAACTAGGTTGAGTCTAGTACACTACTATCACATTGATTTTATGGTAAAGGTGGGCAAATCGATCTGTTTTTTTTACCGAATAATTAAGGTTGAAAGCCTCTCCTTTAAATGGAAACAAGAAAAAATTTTCATGATTAGTCAATCCTATCTGTTTTCAAGGAGAGGTAATAATTAATAATTAATAATTAATAATTAATAATTAATTTTTGATCAAAAAATAGGGTTTCAAGCCTCCCCTTTCAAGGGGATAAAAAAATAAAGTTCCATATTTCAATCCCAATACTTTCCTACGGAATGCTACGCAAACAGGCAGAGGTACTGATAACTGATAACTGATAACTGATAACTGAAATAACCCTCCCAAAAACTTTTAATTTCTACAAAGCAGCTAACACAAATGTTATGGAATAAATGTAAGAATTTTTTTTCTCAATGGTATGGTGTATGGATTACCGCCCCCACTATTACAGGGTTAGTAATCCTACTACGTTTTCTTGGCTTACTACAAGCTTGGGAATGGGCAACTTATGACCAATATATGCGATTGCGGCCTTTGGAAAGTCCAGACGATCGCATAGCAATCGTAGGTATTAATGAAGATGATGTCAGAGCAGTCGGGCAGCCAATTTTTCCTGATGCTATTTATGCGAAATTGCTGAATAAATTAAAAGCAATGGAGCCAGAAGTTATTGGTTTAGACATTTATCGAGACTTACCTGTAGAACCTGGCCATCAGGACTTAGTGAAAGTATTCGAGTCTACCACCAACTTGGTAGGGATTAAAAAAGTAGTGGGGGAAAGGCAAAATGACGTAATAGAAGCAGCACCAGCTCTGGAAGCAAACAATCAGGCAGGCGCTAATGATGTAAAGGTAGACCCAGATAAAAAAATTCGACGAGGCTATTTATATGTCACGCTGCAAAACGGAGAAAATGTCTGGAGTTTTGCTTCTCATATTGCTTTGCGTTACTTAGATAATTTAGATATTAGTCTCGAGAAAATTGATGGTGACAAATTTCAGCTAGGAAAGACTATAATCAAGCCATTTGAAGCCAATGATGGTGGTTATATCAGGGCAGATGCAGGTGGTTATCTGATGCTTTTAAACTACCGGGGCCCGAGTCGCTACTTTGAGACTGTTTCCATGATGGATATTCTCGAAGACAGAGTGCCGCCTGATTGGGGTCGCGATCGCATCATCTTGATTGGAGCAGTCAGTGAAGGTTTTAATGATTTATTTTCTACTCCCTACAGTAGTAACTTAATTAAAACTCTAGAACCCATGAGTGGGGTAGAAGTTCATGCTAACCTCATCAGTCAACTAATTAGTTCTGCTACCGATGGCCGTCCTCTAATTCAGGATTGGGCAGAACCTCTTGAATGGGCATGGATTTTATTCTGGTCTTTAGTGGGGGCGGCAACAACTTGGAAATGGCGTACTGCTGGTGGTGTTAGCTATTTTTCTATTTGGAAAGTAATTACAATGTTCGCTGCAGGTGTGCTTTTATTCGCTAGCACTTATACTGCTTTTGTTTGGAATTTGTGGTTGCCAGTAATTCCAGCATTTTTAGGTATGAGTATGTCAGCTGTTACAATTACAGCTTATATTGCTCGTACTGCACAAGATATTCGCAAAACTTTTGGTCGTTATTTAACTGATGAAGTCGTGGCTACTTTATTAGAAAGTCCTGAAGGATTAAAATTAGGAGGGGAACGCCGAAAAATCACAATTTTAACTTCTGATTTAAGAGGATTTACTGCTACATCAGAACGTATAACACCAGAAGAAGTTGTGAAAATTCTTAACTTTTATTTGGGATATATGGCAGATGTAATTACTAAGTATCAAGGAACTATTGATGAGTTTATGGGAGATGGAATTTTGGTTTTATTCGGTGCTCCTATAACTAGAAAAGATGACCCAGTAAGAGCTGTTGCTTGTGCTATTGATATGCAATTAGCAATGGAACCTGTCAATAAACAGATGAAAGAATGGGGTTTACCACCATTAGAAATGGGAATTGGTATTAATACTGGAGAGGTTGTTGTTGGTAATATTGGCTCTGATAAACGGACAAAATATGGTGTTGTAGGCAGTCAGGTAAATTTAACTTATCGGATTGAATCTTATACTACAGGTGGTCAAATTTTAATTTCTGGAACAACTTTAAATGAAGTGGGACCGATAATTAAAATTAATGATGAAAAAGAAGTAATGCCAAAAGGAGTAAAAAAACCAATTACTATTTATGATGTTGGTGGTATTGATGGTAAATATAATTTATTATTGACAAAAGAAGAAGAACATTATCTACCACTTCAAGAACCAATATCTTTAAATTATGTAGTCTTAGATGGTAAAAATGTCGGTGATTGTTTGCAAAAAGGAAGTTTAATCAAACTATCAGAAAAAGAAGCAGAAATTCAGGGTATGCAAACACGAGATGATTTGCCACCAGCTTTGATTAATATTAAGCTTAATTTGATCTGGGATGGAGTAGAAAGTGAGGATGTTTATGGCAAGGTTTTAGAGAAAAAAGGAGAAAATGGAAATTTTTATATTCATTTTACGGCTAAACCGCCAGATGTTTCTGCTAAATTAGAATCTTTGTATAAATCATTGCAAAATTAGTGGTTATTTCAAAATCCGGAAAATAAATCGGGAAAATTGAAGAAATTTTTGTATAAGCTAACTACAGTAAAAGTTGATGTTTACACTCCGACTTACTCAAGAGGTGGACAGTCAGTCTGACTCTTATTCTGTTAAAGTGGCCTTGGAAAGAAGTAGCAAAATTCAAGAATGTATATCACATTTTGTATTTCAAGTCAAGGAGCAAGAGCAGGAAAATATTCGTTGGTATCTTGAAGATTTCCTGAAATATCCTCAAGAACCTGCGCCCAAGATTGCAGCTAAGATTGAACAGCGCATGGCAGAAATAGGGATAGAACTTTTCGAGAAGGTGTTTGATGCCAACTCGGACACCAGACTACTCTGGAAAGAAGTGCGCGATCGCCTGAACGAAACTCGCATAGAGATTATTACTGGTGTCAGGGAGGCGACAGCTATTCCCTGGGAGTTGATGTGCAACCCTGAAACTAATATGTCCCTGGCCTTAGCTGCTAAAGCTTTTGTCCGCAAACCTGATCGAGAAGTACCAGAATCTCAGATTCCCAAACCATCTAAAAACAATATTCGGATTCTGTTGGTTATTTGTCGCCCTGGTGGAGAGAGCGACGTAGCTTTTCGTTCCGTGGCAACTAAATTAATTAAGGGGTTGACTCAGAGCGGTAGGGAGATATTTCAATTAGATGTGTTGCGCCCTCCGAACTACGAGCAGTTGAAATCAGTGCTGCAACAAGCTAAAAAAGAAGGTCAACCGTATGATATTGTTCATTTTGACGGACATGGGGAATATGGAGCTTTCACTTCATCAAAGATCCGGGGTCATCTAATATTTGAGAACCCTAATTCTCAAGACAAAGGAGAACCTATACCGGGGAAAATATTGGGCAAATTGCTGAAAAAAACGGGAGTATCCTTGTTACTACTGAATGCTTGTCGCTCTGCTTATGCAGAGGTTCCGACAGAACCTGGTAAAACTCTGGTAGATCAAAAGGCTCAGGCTTATGAAACTCTGGCCCAAGAGGTAATGAATGCAGGGGTTGCGGGTGTAATAGCAATGCGCTACAACTTGTACGTTGTTACCGCTGCCCAGTTTGTGACTGACCTCTATGCTGCTCTGGCTAAAGGTCAAACCCTTGGTGAAGCTGTTACTCAAGGGCGTCAGCAGTTACACGCTAAACAGATGCGGGAAATCAAGATTACCTCTGAAGCACAGGAGTTAGAAGATTGGACGGTGCCTATAGTATATGAAGTTGCACCTATAGCTCCTTTCCGAAAATTCTCCGAAGTTGACAAACAACCGTTTGATCTTGGGCAGAATAATGCCGTACCTACACAGGTAAAGCTTGACCCAGATTTGCCTAAAAACCCAGAGGCAGGTTTTTTTGGTCGTGACGAAACCTTATTAGCGCTTGACCGTGCTTTCGATACTAAAAAGATTGTTCTGCTCCACTCTTATGCTGGAAATGGTAAGACTTCAGTTGCTGCTGAGTTTGGTCGCTGGTATGGTCAAACTGGTGGTGTAACGGGGTTGATTTTGTTTACCTCGTTTGAGTGGTATATGCCTTTGGCACGACTAATAGATAAGATTGGTCAAATTTTTAGACATTTCCTAGAGGCGAAGGGCATTAATTGGTTGGCTTTGAGCGACGAAGAACGACGAAATAAAGCGGTGGAAGTGTTACGAGAAAACTCTGTATTGTGGATTTGGGATAATGTTGAGCCTGTAGCAGGGTTTCCTGCTGGTACAAAGTCAGCTTGGAGTGAGACTGAGCAACAGAAACTGGTGAAATTTTTGGAGGATGTGACAACGGAAACTGAGACAAAGTTTTTGCTGACTTCCCGTCGCAATGAGCAAAGGTGGTTGGGGGATATTCCTCATCGCATTACTATGCCAGCAATGCTGATACCAGAGAGGGTGCAGTTGGCAAGAGCTTTAGCAGAGCAGCAGGGTTATCAGTTAGGAACGGTGACAGAATGGCTACCTTTACTGCAATTTAGCATGGGTAATCCACTGACTATTAGGGTGTTAGTGGGCCAGGCGTTGCTCTATGGGTTGAGGAGCAAAGAGCAGATTGAAGATTTTGTAGTTAAGTTGCGTTTGGGAGAGGGAGTAATTGATGATGAGCGGGAAGGGCGATCGAGTTCTTTGGGTGCTTCTTTGAGTTATGGGTTTGAACAAGCTTTTACCGAGCAAGAGCGGCAACAGTTGGCGTTGCTACATTTATTTCAAGGTTTTGCGGATGTAAGAGCATTATGTTTGATGGGTAACGTGGATAAGGATTGGTGTGTTCCCAGTGTGCGTGGTTTAACTCGTGAATCAGGTGTTTCTTTATTTAACAGAGCTGCTGAAATAGGATTGCTGATTGGCGTTGTTCGTTACTATTATATTATCCATCCTGCTCTACCTTGGTATTTTAAGAAACTTTTTGAGCAATATTACTTGCCACAGACTAAGAACAACCCTGAGTTAGCTGCTTATGCTTTTGTTAAGGTAAAAGGCTCATTCGGAGTATACTGTGCTCAAGAATATGAAAATGGTAACCGTGATATCATCCTTGAATTAATTGGTGAAGAGGCAAATTTATTGTCTGCCATGAAGCTAGCACAAATCAATAGATGGTGGACTGAAGTAATTAACACAATGCAGGGTTTGACTGCACTGTACAATGACATGGGGCGACGAAGAGAGAGAATACAACTGGTAAATAATATTTTGCCAGACTTAGTTGAGCCAGATACAAACAGACCTCGACCTGGATGTGAAGAACAATGGAGTTTCATTACCCAAGAGCGGGTTAAGATTGCCATGGAGGAACTAAAGTGGACAGAAGCCGAGCGCTTACAAAGAGGTCGTGTAGATTTGAATCGCCAACGAGCTGCTTCTGCTATTGCTATAGAACCCCAGTTTTTGGATAGGGTACAACGTCATGCGATTCGCAGCTTAGGAATATCTTTACTTCAACTTGGTATAATTTTGATGGAGCAAGGTAAGTCAGATTGTGTTGTCGCCTATAAGGAAACTCTTTCTCTGTATCAACACATCAATGACTTATCCGCTGAAGCTGTGCTGGCTTTCAATATGGGTAGAGCTTACGCAGATATTCCTAACATTCGTAATTTAGAAAAGGCTGAACATTGGTACAAACGTAGTTTAGAGCTTTGTGAAAAACACGATCCCCTAGGAAGTAGCAAATGCTTGGGACAACTGGGTTCAGTTGCTTATGAAAGATTCAAAGAAGCGCAGAAGATTGGAGAAGCAGAGGAAAAACTCACTCATTATCTTGGTGAAGCTGCAAAATTTTGCAATCGTCAGATCAAGTTGCTTTCTCCCAATGCACCTGATACTTTGGCAGTACCCCATGACTTACTAGGTCTTATATACAGTCATACAACAGAGCGAATTCTGGCTTTGTCGCACTTCCGCAAGTCTATTAGCTACTACGAAGCCTCCGGTAATCTTTATGGTGCAGCGCAAACTCGCGTTCATGTTGCAGCTCAATTAGCTGGAGATGGTTACTTTGATGATGCTTTACTATATGCTCAAGAAGCTCTAGAGAATTATCAAATTTATGGAGATAGTGCTGTAGCAGATATTGAGAAGACAGTAAATTTAATTCAGCTAATTCAACAAAACATTCAAAATCAAGGAGATTAAACAAATGCCAACAGAAACTTGGTTCGATGATATCCCTGTAATCGGCAACTTATCCCCAGAGGAAGCAGCAGCTAAACTCCTGGAAGTGGGGGAAGAAGAGACTGCCAAATCCCTAACAGCACCAAGAAAAAAAGTAACAACAACTCCGACTGATTTCGGACTTCGGGAAGATTTACTGCCCTTTTTAGACAAACCATGGCTATACACCCAACATATTTTTGGCTATGTCAATCCCTCAAACTCCGAGGGTACAGAGTTACTCATTGAGGATGCTTGCGAGATTGAAGCTGATACAACCCTGATCAACAATCCCATCAATATTAACCTAGAACAAATGGGCGTTGCTAAGTATCCAGGGGGTGGCACCCATTATATTTTGTTTGATTTTCAAGCACAAACACAAATACTAGACAGTAGGGAAACTCTAAATATTAATACTACTCACCGAATTAAGGATGGAGAAGTAGCAATTATTAATCAGCCAATTTTTGCTCCATTGTATGTGGATGCTGAAGGCGTTGATTTCAGGTGTCTCACTGTGAATGTTAAGAATGAAGAAGACGAAAGAGCATTGAGTTTTCTAGAGTCTCCAGTTTTCAGGTCTGGTTTAGCGGCAGCAGCTACAATGTCACAACTAGCAATTTTTCCTCTATCTCACTTAGCTATTGGTTTAATTAAAATGGTTGCTAAACGTTCTAAAAATGTACCTGTTCAGAAATTTGAGATGGGTCTTGATGTTAGCGACATATCGGAACGCCCCCGCCTTGCAGAAGGTTTCTACATTGCAGTACAAATTCCTGAAAATTATAAAAATGCCTGGGATTGGGAAGATTGGGTATACAATCCTGAAACTGGTCAAATTGTCGAAGATGGCGATCGTACAGAATTAATTCCCTATAATTATATCGTGTTTAGTGTCAGTCGTTACCAAGTAAAGTGAAGTTATAAGCTAGTATATAAAAAGGACTTACACTAAGACCATATTAGTATATCTCAAAACTATAACGTATTATATAATAATTATTGTTTAGAACTCAAAAATGTGTAAGTCCTAATCAAAATATGATATAAGACAAGCTAATTTTTAACTTAACTATGGTGCATCATAAAGAAATATATGACTTGTTATTAGACTATGGCAATACCAAAACTCCGATCAAAGAAATATTAATTGGTTTAACATGGACTTTGTGCGAAACAGAAGGCATTGGTTTATGTATGAGTCCAGGTACAGTGACGCGCACATTACCTTGGTCAGGAACTCTGGTAAATAAACCTGTGAAAGAGTTGGCATCCTGGTTGCGGTCTTGGAATAGTTTTGAGGCAACGGTGGGGATGGCTGCTATTAATGCAGAAATAAATGGGCGTTCTCCACTTCCTGCTCAAGGAGAATCATTATCTCCTTATGGACCAGGAAATTTGGCAGTATTTGAATATTTTCTACCGATGATTCGTGGAAAAAAAGTTGTTATTATTGGTAGGTATCCTAGGTTGTCTCGTTATGAGAATGAGATGGAAATGACTGTCATAGAAAGGCAACCGGGAGCGGACGATCTTCCCGATCAAGCATCGGAATATTTGCTACCGGAGGCGGAATGGGTGTTTTTGACGGCGACTTCTATTGCTAATAAAACTTTTCCTCGTTTGGTGGAGTTAGCAAAAGATTCTCAGTTGGTATTGATGGGGCCAACAATGCCTTGGTTGGCTGATTTTAAACAATTTGGGATTGATTATTTGGCAGGAGTAACTGTTAGTAATTCCCAAGCTTTAAGACAAACTGTTGCTGAAGGGGGTGGGGTGAGAATTTTTGAAACAGGGGTGCAATATCATGTGTTGAAGTTGTAGTATAGCAGGGAACGGGGAAGTGGTGCATAGTAATGTGGGTACCCACCCCTAACCCCTCCCAGGAGGGGAATGTGGTCAGAAATTAAAAAATATATATCTTCACACGTTAGCGAGCAGAACTACCCAGTTCAAATAAAAACACTATCAGAACTTTATTATAACTAATTAGGGTTTGCGCTCAAAAGTCTTATGGGTGAGGGTAGGAGACAGGAGACAGGAGACAGGAGGAACGGGGAATTTAGAGCAGGTAGGAGTAAGAATTTTCCCAAGATTTTTCTGCCCAACTATGCGCCTAAAATACTAACTTTTTGAGCGTTTTAGACTTAAATAGGCGCA
>NZ_JAAHHG010000312.1 GCF_010692555.1 Okeania sp. SIO3B5
TATTACCGAAAAATTGTGGTTTAAAGCCTCCTCTTTTAAGGGGATGAAAGGAAAATTTTTCCTTTGAGTCAATCCTATCCGTTTTAAAGGAGAGGTAATTGTTAATTATTAATTATTAATTATTAATTATTGAACTATTGCCATGCCAAGGAATGCCAATATCTCATAAACTATGCTTGTACTTCAATGTTGGCCAAGCAGAAAATTAATATTGGGATTATTAGTTAACCTTCTTCCTTTTGCCCTGCTCCTTATTCCTTCGAGTTAACAAATATGACTACTTGTACAAACTGTGGACATAATAATACTATTACCTCCCGTTTTTGCTCTAATTGTGGTGCTCCTCTAGAGGAAATAATGCCCTCTCAAACAGCATCTACGGAATTAAAACCAGGCATAAAATTACGCGATCGCTACATAATTATTCGCCAAATAGGACAAGGTGGATTCGGTAAAACTTACTTAGCAGAAGACACAGGTAGATTTAAACAAGCAGTAGTTTTAAAACAATTAACACCAGGAAATAAAGGCACTGAATTTGTGCAAAAAGCGGAGGAACTTTTTCACCGAGAAGCAATGATATTGCATCAAATTAACCATCCTCAAATTCCGCGTTTTTGGGAATTTATTCAAGAAAATAAATGTTTGTTTTTAGTGCAAGATTTTATCGAAGGACAAACTTATGAATCTTTATTAGATCAATGTCGGCGACAAGGAATTTTTTTTAGCGAAGTTGAAATAATTGACTTTCTTCGTCAAATTTTACCAGTTTTAAATTATCTCCATGATAAAGGAATTATTCACCGAGATATTGCTCCTGATAATATTATTTGTCGGGCAGAAGATGGGTTGCCAATTTTAATTGATTTGGGTGGAGTAAAACAAATTGCTGCTGAAGTTTCTCACAAAGCTGATAGTTCTGAAAATGTTGTTCCTCCTGGCACTAAATTAGGTAAATTTGGTTATGCCCCTGATGAACAAATGCGGTTAGGAATTGTTGCTCCACATAGCGATTTGTATGCTTTAGGAGTGACTTGTTTAGTATTAATGACTGGTAAACTTCCCTTTGAGTTAATTAATGTAAAAACAATGCAGTGGCAATGGAATCAAGAATTAAAATTAAGCCCTAATCTTGAAGGTATTTTAAATAGAATGTTAGCTCCTATTCCTGGCGATCGCTTCCAGTCAGCAGAAGAGATATTAGCACAGTTACAACCTCCCAAACCGGAAAATATTGCATCAACTAAAATCAGTAAAACTCAGCAAAGCGATCGAGAAACAGAGAGAAAAACAGCCATAGTTTCTACCCCAAAATCAAGAAATATTATTCACGCTTCTAATGATGTACCAGCAGAAATTATTGATTGGAATTGGGGTGCATTTTTCTTACCTGGTTTCTGGTGTTTAACTAATCGTGTATGGGTGGGATTAGTTGCTTGGATAGACCTCAGTGCAGTCACCTTTGGCATGGGATGGTTAATGACAGGAATAATATTAGGATATAAAGGTAATGAATGGGCATGGAAAAGTCGAAAATGGAAAAGTATTGCTGAATTTAAAAAGCATCAGAGAATGTGGTCAATTATTTCTTTATTGTTAATTTCAAGCATCATAATTATTGGAATTTTAGGCATTTTATTTTTGTTTGTTATTGCTGCTTTTATTGCTGGTTAGAAGTAAGCATTTCCTGCGGACTGCTGCGCAAACAGCTATAGCAATCCTATTTTATTTGTGTATAAAAATCTTACCGCTTTTAGGGAATAGGGAACAGGGAACAGGGAACAGGGAACAGAAAAGCTTTTATCCTAAACTAATACCAATTTCATAAAATATTGTTACAGTGACGAAACAGGAAACAGGCAACAGGCAACAGGTAACAGGCAAAGAAAAACATAAATATTAAAGAGGAAAAAAGTGAAAAATTTAGAATTTATGGAATTTATGATTTTTTCTTTTAGGAATAAATCACAAATTAAGATGTAACTACCTTTTTTGAATTTGGTATTGGTATAAAAGCAATAGCTGTTAACGCAGTTACAACCATAGGAGGCTGACTAATGGCTGAATGCTTACACCTCTATATAGGGCTTGCTGAAAAAGTCTTTTTTAAGGAGTAGGGGAGCGGGGGAGTAGGGGAGTAGGGGAGTAGGGGAGTAGGGGAATAATTTTTTTTGCCCAACTATGCGCTCCTTAATGCGCTCCTTTTTGAGCGTGAAGAGCTAAAAACCAAGGTATTTCAGACCTAAAAAGGCTAAAACCTTTATCTGGTAATTATTTGAGATTTATTCAGCAAACCCTATATAGCAATCCTAAATAGGTTGCAGGTCATCAAAAAGTAAATAAAAAAACTGAAACTCTTACCTGTTCCCTGTTCCCTGTTCCCTAAAAAGCAGTAAGATTTTTGACACGAATAAAATAGGATTGCTATAAAACCAATTTAGTATCTTTCGTTGAGATTTTTTTTATTTTTGAACCTTTACCTAAAGCTTCATAGTTGATTTGATTATCTATGCTAAAATCGCGCAATTCTGCCCTGGTTATTTTAATACCCCAAGGTTCTGTGGCTACATCTAATTCTTGCACTAAAGCTTCATTAATTTTTACCCTAGCAGTAAAGATTTCATCTACTTCCATTGTTGCCATTTGTGAACGAATAGAAATTAATAATAAGTTTAACATTGCTGCTTTGAGGTCTTGGACTTTATAGTAAGCTTTTTCTAAATCTAGAAACTTCCAATAGACCACAAAATCTACAGTAATACTAACTCGATCGCTAGTAGTACATTGACTAGGTGGCATCTCAAAAATTTGTTCTTTTAGAGTCTTTTTACAGGCAATATATTCAATAAATGGTGTGAGAAATGTGAGACCTGCATCTAACTTTTTGCCTTCATATTTCCCGAGAAATTCTACTAAAGCTTGGTCACCTTGACGCACAATTTTAACACTGCTAACCAGAGATGACAGCCCCAGAGTTGCAAAAGCCAATAAAGCGATTAATTGTGTGTACATAATAATTCTCCTGAAGGAAGTTTAAAATCAAACAAAATTAGAAGGTTTTGTCCGAAATAATTTAGGATCGAGCTTTTACTTTTATCAATAATCGTAAGCATTCAGCTATTAGATGTCAGCTATCAGCTCTTATGAAGAGGCTTAAATGAATAATCAATATAGCAATTCCCATGCTGGTAAAGTACAAAATTCATTATTTTTAGAGAGTAGGAAGTTATAATTTAGGTTTGGTAAGAATACCAAGTAAAAAACAAAATTTTACCTCAGTAACTTGATAAACGCTATATTAAAAAAATACAAACTATATTTTTTTTGAGCAAAAAAATTGGGTTTAAAATCAGAAAAATCAAGGTAAAATGTTTTTGGAGCTAGCTTTAAATCCCCGTTAAAAAAGCAACTTATGACTTCGTTAATAATCTTGCTTCATTTCCTCAAAGTATGCTATGAATCGAAAAAAGATTCGGGAGTAATTATTAACGTATTACCTTCCCTACCTAAGATAAAAACTCTTTGTTTTGCCTCAACTTTTA
The DNA here is from genome assembly GCF_010692555.1 of Okeania sp. SIO3B5. GTDB lineage: Bacteria > Cyanobacteriota > Cyanobacteriia > Cyanobacteriales > Microcoleaceae > Okeania. The sequence continues at coordinate 3,543 of NZ_JAAHHG010000312.1, forward strand.
ACTCTTTATCTTGACAGCAAGCCTGCCAATAGTTGCCTTCATAAATGACTCTTCCAGTTTCACCAGGCAAAATTTCTGTTAAAGTTTTAGCCTCGACAGTTTGTGGGATAGAAAAGTTGTTTTTCCAATGAGTAAAAGTTGGACGAACCCAAATAACACCAGCTAGAGATAATCCCATCCAATAGAATATTTGCCATTCAAATTCATCATACATTACCATTCGCCAATCAAACCTAAACAGGGAACTTCCTCCACACAATATTAAGGCTTCTAAAATAGCAGAACATCCTAATATTATAGGTATAAGTTTGAATTTTCTCTGAATTTTTTGAGGAAGCAATAATTCAATACTGCTTAAGACTATTCCTATAATTAACCACATCCCGGGAGGAGTAATTTTAATAGGATAATTTGCTATATTTGCTAGTATTGAGCATGGCAAAGAAAGGAGAAGCACTTTCACCTCCAGTCAAGCTTATTTGTTTTTTTTATATTACCCACTATGAAACTTTTTATAAACAGCTTTACAAAAAAAAAATGCTAGAGATAATACAAAGACGTTTCATATTTAGCTAGAAAATAGCTCATATCATGTCCGGTAGTATCGATGTAATTAGATGGGGAGATGGGGAGATGGGGAGATGGGGAGATGGGGAGATGGGGAGATGGGGAGATGGGGAGATGGGGAGATGGGGAGATGGAGAAATATTTGGTAATGGTTGAAGATGGAACATTTTTTTATACCGGATTAAACGGATTTGATATCATATCATGTCCGCTTGAATACTTATACTTTGGTGGAAGGAAGGCAGTTATGCTGAAGGCAGCTATACTGAAGGGAATATTGGTTCAAAGAGATAAGGTTTTTATAACTGATTATCCGAACATGATATAATACTCAAGAGATTGGCGTTCATGGAGCATTGCCTCAGCAGTATAGCCTAATTTTTTAGAGAAACCAAATGGGTTCTATAATAAAAATATTTTTTTGATAGTAAAACTAAATTATGAAAGTAAAACATCCAATCAATTTGCATAAAGCTACCACTTTTATATTTGTCTTGGCGCTAATGGTAGCCTACCAAAACTTTAGCTTAGGTCCGTGGGTATATCTATCCCTACATGGTACTTATGGAATTTTATGGTTACTGAAAGACCGTATTTATCCAGATAAGCAATGGGAACAAGAAGTTCCTATACCGTTAAGCATTGTCACTTTTGCCTTACTGTCTTTATATTGGGTAGCTCCCTACATTTTGATTAGTAGTGGAACTGAACCTCCAATACCTTTAGTAGCTGCTGCAATTTCTCTAAATATTTTTGGCATTTTCTTCCACTACACTAGCGATGCTCAAAAATATTATACCCTCAAATATAAGCCAGGATTAATTACAGAAGGATTCTTTGCTCGCTGCCGAAATACTAACTATTTAGGAGAAGTATTTATCTATCTTGCTTTTGCAATGTTAGCCCAACATTGGCTACCTTATTTAATACTAGCAGCATTTGTCTCCGCAATATTTATCCCTAATATGCTGAAAAAAGATAAATCTCTATCTCGCTATCCAGAATTTGCAGAATATCAAGCTAATTCTGGGTTAATTATTCCTCAACTATTTGGCAACAACTCTCTTTCTTCAGAAGCCAAAAAAGTTAAAGAGGCAACAGAAAATTCCTATCAGTGATGCACCGAAAATCCCGCGCTGTCTTGTAGAGCAGCGTCGGGAAAATATCAATATCAATTATGCATCACTACCACTTACAGCATATTTCATATTAGTAAGGTAAATCTGTCGCGGGCAAAATGCCCGCACTTGCATTCACTTTACCATTCTTGTGTGTACCTCATTTACCTGAAATATGCTGCAATTTCTAAATCAAGTTATCCGACTGGAACTAAATCAACTTCATCTGCACCATCAGTTTCACCTTGACCAGATGTAATTTGTTCCCCATTCACTTCAACCGCTAAATTTGTACCGTCTAAGTTAACATTATAGTCAGTACCATCAGCAGTATATCCTACACTAGCAACCATTTGCCTACCTGCATCAGTGTATTGGAAACCCATCAATTGATTTTTTTCTTTCTCGTTATCGTAAGACCATATTACCATGTATTGTTGGTCTTGATATTCAAATACTTTAGGTGGACGAGTGGGAACGTAACGACCTGGAGCACCAAAACTAGCGTCGAGGAAAGGTTGTACTGACTCAGGTTCCACAGTTGCAAAAGCAATATCATCAGCTTCTAGCTCTACTTCTGCGTCTTCAGTTGCTTCTGGATCGGGTTCTTCTTGATCGCGGTTCTGGAAATAATCTACAGCTTTTTTTACACCATAGCCAGTAGCAGCAACACCAGCAACACCAGCGACAATTTTAGCAAGATTACCAAAGTTCATTTTGTTCTCCTAAATTATGATTCTGGATTAATTGACATACTCCCGACGTTGCTATATTCGCGAGCCACGCGGGATTCTTCAGCCAGAGAAAACCTGACCGCAGTTTTAACAGAGGTGATGTCCTCCCCCTGTGTTGATAACAATCCTACCCACCCCCATCCCCTCCCGGGAGGGGAGCTAGAGGGGTGGGTGAATTATAGTCCCTATCTAGTTCTTGGCCACATATACGGCAAGAATGCCAGCGCTCTGACAAGCTTTTTGAGACTTTATTCAGACATTCCCAACAATGTTGAGATGTGCCTTTTGGGTCTACGCGTGATAATTTTTTGGCCAAGTTTCCAGGCAACATACTCTAAAACATCAAGAAATTTATAGTAGCTGCATCTTGCAAAGACTTATTCAATCCTGACTTTGCTGATTGGCCTTTGGGTAATGATTGACCATTATCACCTAATTTGGCTTTGCAACATCGGACTAAATTTACTATTTGTAGGTCTTCTAGGAAGATCGCGCTGACATCACTGAACATTTGAGAGATGTGGCACCAACCCAAATACTGGGAGAATATCTAGGCAATTTTTGCCCCCTGTCTCAATTTATGAGTGAACTCAACCCACTTGATATTAGCAGAATTTGTTGATCACAAACAATTAATCAGGAGCCTATTGCAGCTACGCGGAAGTCATAACTCAGAAGTTATAACTCAGAAGTATTGATTGGTAAGGCTTTTAGGATTTTGTAACTGGTCAGTTATTTCCGCCATTCTGCACTATTTTTTTGTCCATGAGGCATATCCAGAAAAGAGGGAATAGGGTATAGGGTATAGGGTATAGAGGGAAAGAACTGATAATTGCTGTACGATAATTGATTTTATTTTTGATTTTTGGAGATGTCCATTCAACTAAAAAAGGAGGGGTATTAAATGTACCTCTCCCTAAATTCTATGAAATGCAGTGATTAATAGTTACCTATTATATCATATTAGTAAGTTTCAACGTGCCAGCGGTGTTCTTTTTTCAAGCTCTTCTGATAATCACCCCACTCAACATCAAACTTACCAGTCACAGCAGACATTCCTTCATCAATGCCACCCTCCATACCTTTGAGACCGCAAATGTAGGTGTGAGTATTGGGCTTTTGAATATGCTCCCACAACTCATCAGCGTGTTCTTGAATTCTGTGCTGAATATACATCTTGCCGCCATCTTTATTCTTTTGTTCGCGACTAATAGCATAAGTTACGCGGAAATTATCAGGGAACTGACGCTGTAGCTCCTCAAGTTCTTCTTTGTAGAGAATATTGGGAGTGTAAGCACAACCAAAGAATAACCAGGCCAAACCTTTAAACTGATAATCAGGGTTTTGTTCTCTTTCCTTAAACATCCGCCAGATGAAAGCACGGAAAGGAGCAATTCCCGTACCTGTTGCGATCATAATAATAGTTGCGTCTTCATCATCAGGCAACAACATTTCCTTACCTACTGGCCCAGTAATGGCCACGTCTGCACCTTCTTCCATACCACATAGGTAAGAAGAACATACACCATAGATTCTTTCGCCTGTTTCTGGGTGATTGTATTCTAGACGGCGTACACACAGAGACACTGTTTGATCGTCAAGATTATCACCGTGACGAGTAGAAGCAATGGAGTAAAGCCTTAACTTGTGAGGTTTACCCTTATCATCTGTTCCCGGTGGAATAATACCAATACTTTGACCTTCTAAATAGTGCAAGTCGCTACCAGAAAGGTCAAATACTAAGTGACGAACAGTACCTTCACCACCTTCACGCACTAATTCAGTGCTGGAAAGACATTTGCCGATGAATGGATTTTTGGGACGATAGGTGTTTACCGGAACATCCTTATGTGACTTAGGTTTGGCTTGAGTCATGGCTTTAGTTGTTTCTCCTGTTTTAGTTGTTTGACTGTTAATTTGAGAGTCTTCACTCACAGCTTTAATGCTGATAATTTTGCCTCCCATCTGTGTAATCCTTTGCATTTCTTGGTTCATGCGGGCATAAGGTACAGTGATATAAACAGTTCCACTGCGACGGATGGGGTTATTTGTTTTGTCAGTAATTTTACCCCGACCTAAACCTTCTACTTCGTATACAAAAATACGACTACCGTATTCTGTATTGGTTTTTACACCTAATGCAGTTTGAGTTGTCATTATTGATTTCTCCATTTAGATAAAGTATATTGCCAAGAGATGATAAGCCTTTTTATTTAAGTGTTTTTTAAGATACTCTAATGTAATGGCCAGTAGGTTTTAACTCCATATTTCAGCGGTTTAGTGCTGAAAATCTTGTTTTCCTTATGACATCTTGTTTATTCCCTAATTAATTCTATGCTTAGGAAGTAACCTAAAAGTAGAACTACAATAAGATGAGTAAAACTAATATTTTTTTCAGTTGTTTACTCTAATGCAGCTTCTCAAGCTTCAATAAAAAGAGGCAGTATAGTATTCTGTATTGTTTTTTACACTATGACTAAGTGTTGTTTGAATTGTCATTATTGACCAGTCTTTGATTCTGGTACAAATACACTTTTCAGAAGTGTTATTATAGCATTGGTTGGCACTCCCATACGACACCAAATCAGAGATTATTGTGTGGGTCTTCTGCCAACATTTTAGATAAAATGCAGAGTGGTCTTAATTTCTTTGAGGTTCTGTAGCTAACTATAGCGCTGCGCGCAGGCAACAAACAACAGGCAATAGGGAGAATAAATTGCCGATAATATAAGACTTTGAGCTATTGGACACCTCCTGCAATTTGTAAATATGCCAGGGCACATTGCTATCTCAAGTTAATAGTCAGTAGTCAGTAGTAAATAGTCAGTAGTCAGTAAAACCGAGAATGCTTTCTATGGAGATTCTCAACCCACCAACTCCATTGGCACTGCCAGTGACGGTGAGGATTAAATCCTACATTCCGCACGACAAAACGTAACACAAAATACACGTCAAAAGTCAAAAATAAGAAGTCAAAAGTAAGCAGAAAGTTATAGTGGTTAATAGGAGTCAAGGATTCAGTAAGTATTTGTGCTTAATATTTAACTGAGAATTTGACTCCTGATAAAGGTAAATGAAGATAATTTATATAGTATAAATACCTAAGAAAGCTGTTAATTAAGCTTTTATTTTCTTTGATCCTTGTAGGGAAGATCCCATTCTGATATGATGTTTTACCTTGAATTTAGTAGTTGAAAGCCATCAGGCTTCAGCCGATGGATGAAAACAAGTTGGAGATTTTAATCTCCTGTATCCCAACATAAGAGATAATATGTTCATGGGAGTAAGAACAAGGTTTGTCCCGATGAACCTTTGCTAGTAGGGGTGAAATTCCTGTGGTCAGGAAACAAGTAGGACATAAGTCCCTACCAAGACCAGGGCAACAGACAAGCAGGCAGCAAAGATAGGGATTTATAGCTCGATCCTTGAGTAAAACCACTCAGAAAGGATTAATCATCAAAAGTAAGCGCAAAGCATATGGTATTAATCATCAGTATGTGAGAGCGTCTAGGTGGTTTTTGACTACCACCACTGACTAATTGTCGGTGACAGTTAAGTGTTAAAGTTGGAGAATCGTGGTTTTAACCCGATTCGGAACATCCGCTTAGAATCTCTCGTGTTTTAACCGAGAGAGAAGTCAAAAAAGTTAGTAATAAAGACTTAAAGTCAATAGCTTCAAAGTCTGTCCAAGAGTCCAAAGACAGTGAGTGATTTTAGCTTTTCACTGTGTAGCGAAGCAATATTTTCAAGTGAAGTTGTTTTATGTGGACACCAAGTTAATTAGACTTGTCTATTGATTTAGCTGAAACCACCAGAAAACCTCAAGTCTATCCTTATTAAGAGGATTTGGCCAGGAAAACGGGTAAGTTTATGATTAAATTTTGATAGATAAGTTTGAATGGAGTATTACAAAAATCAACACGGCTCAGGAAATGCTCAGGAATTTCTCCTGGACTCACCGAGAAGCTGAGACTCACCCAACTAAATGTCGCTCTGGATCTCCCGTTATACCCGTTAGGGTTAACAGTAGGGCAGGGCGCAACCTGCAAAAAAATTAGTAGCGTTCTTTAGTTGACAAGGCAGCTTAAGCGTGTTTAGCTATGGCCTGTTAGGAGTAGCGGTAATACGCACCTGACGGCTGAACCTAGACAACTCAAGATATGGGGTTCAACTGGTGAAGTCCTTGTAATTCCGTATTTGAGGTAAAATCTTGAAGGAAGCCGGGTGAGTACAGAACTTTTATTACAAGACAGCGGTGGGCCTCATCGTTGCTGCCTGTGGAGGCATAGACATTAGTCAGCCAGGGAAGCAGGAAGTTCCATCCGTGAGGAGGAGAAGCTCCAGCTAAATCTCGCGAGATTTAGCGGGAGAGAACGTCACAAAAATATGGGATATGTCATTCAACTTTGTTTTGTGTTAGAGGGAAATTATTGTGAAAAAACCAGATAGAGTAGTATTAATTGGAGTTGCAGGAGACTCTGGATGCGGAAAATCTACTTTTTTGCGTCGTGTAACAGATGTATTTGGAGAAGATTTTGTTACAGTTATCTGCCTGGACGACTACCATAGTTTAGATCGTAAGCAACGTAAAGAAACAGGAATTACCGCTCTTGACCCAAGGGCCAATAATTTTGACTTGATGTATGAGCAGATTAAAGCTCTAAAGGAAGGTCAGTCTATTGATAAGCCAATTTATAACCACGAAACTGGCATGATTGACCCACCGGAAAAAATTCATCCCAATCATATTATAGTAATTGAGGGTCTTCATCCTCTCTTTGATGAGCGTGTACGATCACTACTTGACTTTAGTGTCTATTTAGACATTAGTGATGAAGTAAAAATTGCTTGGAAAATCAAGCGCGACATGGCAGAAAGAGGCCATCGTTATGAAGATGTACTTGCTTCTATCAATGCCCGTCGTCCAGATTTTGATGCCTATATTGACCCACAAAAAGGTCACGCGGATGTAGTAATCCAAATCTTACCCACTAAACTTATTCCTGATGACAAAGAACATAAGGTATTACGAGTACGCTTGATCCAACGTGAAGGTGTAGAAGACTTTGAACCAGTATATCTGTTTGATGAAGGATCGACTATTAACTGGATTCCTTGTGGACGTAAGCTTACTTGTTCCTATCCTGGAATTAAAATGTTCTATGGCCCAGATGCCTATTTCGGCAATGAAGTTTCTGTCTTAGAAGTAGATGGTAACTTTGATAACCTGGAAGAAATGATTTATGTTGAAGGACATCTCAGCAATACTTCCACTAAATACTATGGTGAGATGACTCACATGATGAGGGAACACCAAGACTATCCAGGTTCCAATAATGGTAGTGGACTTTTCCAAGTTTTAGTAGGTTTGAAAATGCGTTCAACTTACGAGCGTTTGACTGCTAAAGTTTCCCCTGATGAAAAGGTAGCAGCAGCAGTTTCATAACATCAATATTCAAAAGAAAATTTACTATCTAAAAATCGACGCGAGTGGTTAATTTCACTTCGCGTTTTTTTTTGTTTTAAGAGGGAAGAAGTAAGAAGGAAGAAGGTGTTTAGTTACTAGGAACCGACTTCCGACTCCCAGACTGTATAATAACTAAGTTTGCAAATCTAATTCAGATAAAACAATGACTGATTTTCAAGTATGCGATCGCGATTTGAACGCAACTATCCTATCTAATTATTTACAAGCTGATAGTATTGCTATTGATACAGAAGCAATGGGATGTGCGATTCGTTGAGCTAAAAAGTTTAAGTCCAACGGCTTTAAACGTATAGCCCGTAAGGAATGGAAGGGTGCATACCTAACCTCTTTACAACTATATATCTGTGGCCTACAAGGTGGCCAACTTCT
>NZ_JAAHHG010000313.1 GCF_010692555.1 Okeania sp. SIO3B5
TGAAGGCAGGAGGCAACCCACCCCTAACCCCTCCCAGGAGGGGAAGGCAGGAGGCAGAAGGTTTTCTTTCATTGTCACCTTAATTTTATACACGCTCCGATGCTATCGGACATGATATAACTCCCAAAACCCTTGTATTGCAAAAAATGCGGCCTCTTAATATGTACTTTATAAATCAGCTCTAAATCCAAATCCTTACACTAAAGATACATCAAGATTTATCGATCATGACAATTAGGAGTTGTCTATTCAAGATTAGATAAACTAGCGCTAACGCTATAAAACTAGAGAAAAAATGATCTTACATTGTCATGGAATGATGAGGATAGAACTCAAGCTAAGGAAAAGGCAGGTTACATTAGAATAATCACACATAATACTGCAAATATGCAAAGTTGAGAAAAATCAAACAGCTAATCTATTAAGTAATATCCAATTCTACGATCACGAAGTTTCTTAATTTTCTTAATTTAAAAAAAACCAGCCACAATAACTAGCTGGCAGAAATTACTGTATTTGGAGATTGACACTTAACCATGCAAGAAGTTTAGCCGACTATGAATTTTGGAGCTTTGCTGCTGATTAACTCAACTATGATATACATACTAAAACTATAGTTACTATTGAATAGCATAAGTTTATACTTTTCAATAGACGTAATATTTCTACAAATTAATATAAGCCTGCATTTTACCGAAAAGCGACGTTGAGAGCAAGCGTGTTTTAACCGGGGGATGAAAACAAGCGAGTCGTTTAGACTAGACAACTTTAGTTGTCCTGTGCTATTATCTGGAGATACAAACGTAAGCAGCAAAGCATGGTTTAGACGCTATGCCGACTGTGTAGGGGCACTTTGACTTGTCCCCAAAGAAATCTTTGGTCAGCTAAGGAGTAACGAAGCAACAAGGATTTATCCTGTTCCGTAGTATCAACTTAGAATCCCCTCGGCAATAGCTGCGGGGAGTAGTCAATTAAGCAAGCTTAACTTATCAAAAAATCTACCATTGTTTGTTTAATAGTGCAACCTTTCTTTATATAATCTGATAATTAAAATCTGCCTACATATATCATATAAACTCCCCATACAGAAAAAATACAAGCTACAATAGTTGACCAGACAGGATGGCCATTATTAATGATTTGACCATTATCAGCTTTTAAGTTATTTATATCTATCCAAGGAATAGCCCCTCTCCTCCACCAACCAGTAACAGTTATAGACTTACCAACAAGATAGTCAGAATTAGTTAGTGCAGGCCAGAGGTTACCAATAGGACCTAATTGAGAAGAATAATGTAACTTTATCAGTCCTTCTGTTGTTTGTAAGATCAAATCTTGTCCCAACAAATTACTTATCCCACTCTTGCCGAGTAGTTGGCCTTTGAGCTGAATTGGCTGACTATCTAATGGCAAAGTTTCTGGAGCAGTTAGCAATTCTAGCAAATTAGGATGTTGCAAAATTTTAGCTGGTTTAATATCGGGAAAAAAGTGATTAATCCTAATAAAAATACCAATACTAAAACCTATAGCTAAAGAGCCAACTAAAATCGAAATATCTCCCCATAACCAATCAAGTCTCCAAAGACCAACAGTAGATGAAATTCCACCTATTAACCAAAATAAACCAGCAAAAAGTAGACCTATTAACATTCCAAAAAAAGGCGCTCCCTGAAGTAAAAGTTTCTGTAAATTAAAACTTGGTGTAGTTAAATATTTCTCTTTTTGATTCTTACTTAACTGATTTTTTTCAATGGCATTAGCATTGAGATTTTCTAAATTCAGCTCAGTCTCTAGCTGCCAAAAATTAGCATATAAAGATAATATTTTTAACCGCTTGCCAAGCAAAGGATGGCTATCATTAATTGCCAACCAATGACTATATGGATTGACAATATCCCAGTTGAAAATTGATTCAAAATTACTATGCGAACAAACACTACCAACAGTAATAGCTTGATTTATTCCGACTGGCATCAAGAGTTCAAAACTCTCTAATAAATTTCTAACTTTCCCTTGATTTTGTATATCATTAGCCATTTCAATTGTAATTTTCAGAATACTTCGTGTCAGACCATTAGGATTTCCTGTTAAATTACAAGCTAGGCGATCGCTATAATAGACTCTTCGACGAGATAACCATAAAATCGGAAATTTTAGCAACCAATATAAGCCATAACTAAGAGTAGAAATTATTGCAGCGAATACTCTAAAACCGGATACTAAAATAGGTAAACAAGATTTGATGAATTCTGGTAAAAAATCAGGTAATCCGCACTCAACAAAATCTAATACCCAATCTGCCCAAAAAGTTAATTGCCAATAAATAGTGTAGGGAATTTGAAGTATCAAAGTAGCTATAGACATTAACCAAAAATCTCCATTTTTAACATGACTAATTTCCCTGGCATAAATGGTGGCAATTTCATCTTCTGCTAATTTATCTAACAATCCCTGACTAACAACTATTCTGAAAAAACGAGGCAACCATCCATAACTGAATGCTATAGGAACATCTATTGGTAAAATCTTTAATTTAATTTTTTGTATTTTTCGTTTTTGACAAAAGCTACGGAGTAGTTTATTGGCTTCTTTACTGTAATTAATTAGAGTTGTTGTTGGTAAGTTTTGGAGACCATAACCAAGGATTAATAATCCATCAATTAACCAGGGAGAGAAGACAAATAATACTGTCAGAAAAATTATAAAATTTCTAGTTGGGTCTCGGTAAAAAATTTGAATTGGTCGGAAATAAGGCATCCAAACTAGAAAATCATTAGTAATATCTAAAGTTAACTTTAATATCGTCAGACTTAGCCAATACAGACTAGCACCAATAACTATTTTTTCTAGCCAAAAAAGTGTTAAGTTAGGAGATTTAAGTTGACGACCTCCTTTTGCTCTTCCCGCTTCACGCCATATTATTTTCGATGAGCGATCGCTTATATCTTTAGCAATATCTGTTGATTTTTTATGGGGTTGATTTGAGGGTTTTGAATTGGAGTTATTAATTTCAGTTGATAAAGGTTGTGTTTGATTTTTTTCTGTATCTATATCATTTTGATTTGACTGAGGATGTTCTACAAAATCTGAGGGTTGATTAGAATTTTTTACCGAGTTATTTATGTTCGATAAATTAATATTTTTTTGAGATTGTTTTTGATTATTTTTTGCTGAGGCATTTTGCTCTGAAGTGGGATTAAATGGAACAAATCCTGTTTGAATTTTTTGTTGTTGATGTGGGGGAGGTAATGGTGGGGGTTTAGGAGCAGAAATACTTGATTTTTTAGGATTTTTTGGCGGATATTTTTTTAATAATTCTTGGAGGTGACGATGAGCAAAAGTTTGAATTTCATCATTAGATATTTTTGTTAAATTACGGCATAGGGTAATGGCTTTATCTATTTGTTTAGTTTGTTCATAAGCTACTATTAAACCCATCTTTGCTTTTAACTTTTGCTTCAGGGGTTCTTGTTGAGAAATTATTTCTAGATGAGCGATCGCCTGTGGATAATTTTTTTGTTTAAGAGCAAGTAAGCCAGCTTTTAGGGATGGTTTTTCCGGCACATAGTCACCTGTAGCAGAGGATTTATTATTTATCATTAACTAATTTTTTTATGTTGATACTTTTATGAATTAGTCATATCAAAAGGAAATCCAATAAAATTATATGACTTGAACACAATCCTAATCAATAATTATCGCCAAAAAGTAGAATTATTATAATATTTTATTATTTCGATTCCTTTTTCTGACTTCTCCTCTTAAGTATAGCAATTCCCATAATACCATTTCGGGTGCATCTCAATGCGTGAATAAAGCCAAAAAATTATCGCTTTTAGGGAACAGGGAACAGGGAACAGGGAACAGGGAACAGGGAATATATATAGTAAAAAAAAGTATTTTTGCTTGCTATGAGATGCACCCACCATTTCTCTATCACAATGCGCTTAATAATTGTTGCTCAGACTGATTATACTGACTATTTTCATCGGGTGCATCTCAATGCGTGAATAAAGCCAAAAATTTATTGCTTTTAGGGAACAGGAAACAGGGAACAGGGAACAGGGAATATATAGGAAAAAAGTATTTTTGCAAATATGAGATGCACCCTTTTCATCTTTATATTAAGTGCAGCAAAGCCGTAGAAATGTTATAAGGAATAAGGTACAAAATTTGTTAGTTTAAGGGAACAGGGAATAGAACCAATTTGGTATATTTGCCAAGATTCATGTTTTTGGTATAGGATTCAGAACTCAGGAATCAGAATTCAGAATATAGAGGGATATAATACAGGAAAAATATTGAAAAATACTATATATACTCGCCATTTAATCTAACATGATATTTCATTAATGGATAATTGATAATTACCTCGGGTTTTAACCGCTACGGAATTGAATATAAGGAAACATTATTTCTTCTCTTGGTTGATTGGATATGGTTAGGAAACCCATCCATCCGGAGACCGCTTTTTTCCCCTTAAAAGGGGAGGCTTCAAGGCGCGAATTTTTTAATTATTAATTATTAATTATTCGGTAAGCATTTCCTCCGGAATACTGCGCAAACAGCCGTCAGCTATTAGCTAGCCTCTTACAGAGGAACTGCGTTAACAGCTATTAATTTTGAGGAATATAAAAGCAACCTTTGAAATTGAAAAAGAATAAAAAATTACTGCCAAAGTCCCTGGACAAAACCTGAGAAGTAATTATTCATTACTAATTGCTGTTTGCGTAGCATTCAGTTTGCCAAGCATTCCGAAGGAAAGGAATAGCTGACTGCTGATAGCTGAATACTTACCATGATATAATAGGCACAACCACTCTAGATACCTCAGGGTATTTCATTAAATTATGACAATAGAAAATTATGGCGTTTTTTATGTTGCTGCTGGTAAAAAATATGTTGATGAAGCCTGCACATCTGCTCAAAGCCTCAAAGAAATAGACCCATATTTGAAAATATCTATTGCTTGTAATCAGCAACCAAAAGCTCCAGATTTGTTTGACAATATAATTGTAATTGATGAACCTGTGAAATGTAGAAATGAAGGTTTACTATTTAAAACTAAATATTTATATACTTTATCTCCCTATGAAAAAACCCTTTTTGTAGATACTGATACATTTTTTATAGGTGATATTAAGTCAGGTTTTGCTATCTTGGACTACTTTGATGTATCGATGACTTTAGATCCTCCTGATACTTACTACCCCGTTTCATCTGATGGTGAAAAAATATACTGTAAACCTGTAAATACTGGAGTTATCTTTTATAGGAAGAATGAGGCTAACGATCGCCTGTTTCAAGAGTGGTTGAAAATTTATTCGGAAAAATTATCTCAAAATAGTCAATTACGACAGAGCGATCAAACTTCATGCACAGAAGCATTAATGAACTCAGAATCAAGGTTTTATCCTTTATCTAGTGAATGGAATACTCGGTTTTGCTTTATTAATACTCTTCAAGAACCTGTGAAAATTCTACACGCTTACTCAAGTAATATTGAAAAAATTGCCGAGCGTGTTAACTTGGAACCAAATAAACTAAGAGCTTGGGTTCCTCATCTTAGAAGATGTATTGTTTTTCGTCCTTATACTTGGAGACATAGACTGGGAAAAATTAGGGACACAGTTGTTAAATGGTTGCCTAGTTCTTGAGAGTGTAATTAAATGTTGACAAGTCAAGCACTATATCTTTGCAAATTTGAGGTAATGATTATCCTACAGCAAGCAATCAAGTAAGAGCTGATTTGTAAACTTCACTAAAAGTCTTATATTACCTAACTTTTAGTAATTTGGAGTTTACTGGACAATATATCTTCAAACCTAAGTATAGAAAGCTATTAAACATCTTAATATTTACTTTATAAATCAGATATAAAACCCATTCACAAAAACATTAACTTTTATATAATACAGAAATTTACGAAATAATCTCAAGTATCAATCGCCAGATCACAAAAATTACTGAAATAACCTCATTGACAAGCAAAATTCTTAAATTTGATTATTTCTAGTTAAGAAAATTTGCTCAAAATCTGAATAACTTCCCAAGAAAATAGCTCTCGTGAAGGAAAACTTTAAAATTATTGAATGAATGATAAAAGATAATGCTGTACTGAACACAAATAAATTGAAATAAGAGATTCCTGAATCTAACCCCTTTAAAGCATAAATAAAAGCTAGGTGAAGGTAGAGAATACTCATTGATGCTTGACCTAATGCTCCCATGATTTTAGATAGTAAAGGTGCATATTTAACCAGTAATTTAGAGATATCAATCAACAACAAAATTAGTCCAATTGCTAACAATAAACTAAACACTGGCATACCATAATTAGCCCGTTTCATGTCCATGCCTAAAAGAGACCAAGACCAGAGATTAGAAGTTTGATTTGAATATAATGTCATACATAATACAAAAAACAAAACAGAAATAGAAATAGTAGAATTGTTTCTCTCACTATATAGTTTTCTATATAAAAACCCGATTAGAAAAATCGAAGTTCCGGCTATAGCAACATGAGCGTTTTGAGGAAGAAAAATCTGCTTAAAAAATAGATAATTTAAATAGCTTAAGCCACTCAATCCAATAATATAGAATATGACCTGCTTAGGATTAACCTTCCTAATTATAAAATTTGCAAGTTGCTGAGTAATAAAAAAACAGGTAGTAAACCAGAATGCTGATGTTAGCCCCCATAAGAAAGTTCCTCCGATAATGGGATTCACAATCAATTTCAGGATATCAACAAAAGAAAATCCCTGTCTTTGTGGAAGGAGAGTTATCAATTGTATAGGATATAATAGAAGAATAAAAGCAATATAAGGGACAATTAAATGAACAATTTTCCTCTTAAGATAGACTTGGTTATCATATTTTGATGAATAGAGAAATCCTCCAATAAAGAAAAAAAGGGGCATACTAAATATGCCAAGAAAATATCGTATTTCTCCAGTGTAAATATGACTAGCTACTACAAGAGTAATCCCAATTCCTTTTAAGGTATCAATCCATTCAAATCGTTTCATATTCATAAACTATGCAAATACGATCATATAAATTATATCAAATCTTTTCGCTTGTGGGTAATAGAACTCCTAGGAAACAAAGTTTTTGGTTAAGCTTTTAAATCTTTCCATATAATTACAATTAGAAAAAACTTATTGAAATTACTTTATGACTCTGAAAATATACAACACCCTGACTCGTCGCCAAGAAAATTTTGAATCTCTAGAACCAGGCAAAGTTAAGATGTACTGTTGCGGTGTTACAGTATATGACTACTGCCATTTGGGTCATGCTCGTTCATATATTGCCTGGGACACAATACGTCGATATCTAATGTGGCGGGGCTACCAGGTACGATATGTGCAAAACTTTACTGATATAGATGATAAAATCCTGAATCGAGCCAGAGAAACAGGTACTTCTATGGAGTCGGTGGCCGAACGCTTTACAGAGACTTATTTTGAGGATATGAAACGGTTGAATGTGCTAGAAGCGGACGAATATCCTCGGGCAACTCAGACAATAGATGGAATTAAACAGTTAATCAACGACCTGGAAAAAAAAGGTTTTGCTTATTCTGCGGGAGGGGATGTCTATTATCACGTGCGGGAATTTACCGAATATGGGAAATTATCTGGCCGTCGTTTGGAGGAAATGCAAGCTGGGGCAAGTGGTAGAGTTGGGGAAGAAAATTTAGAGACCTCTAAAAAGAAAGACCCATTTGATTTTGCCTTATGGAAAGCAGCAAAACCGGGGGAACCTGCGTGGAATTCTCCCTGGGGAAAAGGAAGACCAGGTTGGCATATTGAATGTTCGGCAATGGTGCGAGAGTGTTTAGGAGAGACTATTGATATTCATGGTGGTGGGGCGGACTTAACTTTTCCTCACCATGAAAATGAAGTGGCCCAGTCGGAAGCATTAACTGGAAAGTCTTTGGCTAAATATTGGTTACATAATGGCTTTGTCACAATTAATGGGGAAAAAATGTCAAAGTCCCTTGGTAATTTTACCACGATTCGGGATTTATTAGACAAACCTGTAGACCCAATGGCTGTAAGAATGTTTGTTTTGACTGCCCAATATCGAAAGCCTATTGATTTTACCCCTGAAGCGATCGCTTCTGCGGAAAATGGTTGGAATACGATTAAGGAAGGTATATTATTTGCTTATCAATATGGTTCTCAGTTGGGATGGGAAACGCCAGAAAAAGTATTATCTGAAAAGACAAATTTATTAATTTCTCAAGTCGAACAATTTCAGAAAGTAATGGACGATGATATTAATACTCCTGGTGCTTTAGCTGTTTTATTTGAATTAGCTAAGGAGTTACGTCGAGAGGGTAATATATTAGTACATGAAGGCAAAACTGAAACATCTTTAGAGGAATTACAAAAACAATGGATAACTCTTGTAAAGTTGTCACAAGTATTAGGTTTAGAATTTCAACCAAATGCAGAAATTAATGGTGAAGTTGGAGGTTTAAGTGATGCTGAAATTGAGTCTTTAATTCAGCAACGTTTAGCAGCAAAAAAAGCCAAGAATTATTCTGAAGCAGACCGTATTAGAGGTGAACTACAAAGCCAAGGTATTAAACTAATAGATCAACCTGGTGGTGCAACACGTTGGCATCGAAATTAGTTAATTTGTAAGCATTCAGCGGTCAGCTAACAGCTATCAGCTATTGCTTTTAGTTAGTGATAAAAACTTTCTTAATTGAGAAATGAAAAATCTTACTACAAAAGTCAGCTCCAAAGTCTATATTCATTTAAACCCCTTTCTTAAGCACAGGGTCTTATTGCTGATAGCCGACGGCTAATAGCTGAATGCTTACGTTAATTTACAGTCTATTCGGTGGTTTATGAAGTACATTAGGGAGCAGGAAATAGAGGAATAGGGAGTAGGGAGTAGTAGGGACTTTGCACGTAACGTCCATACAGAGTAGAGAGTAGGAAAGAATATAGTTTTTCCTGTCCTGAGTATTTTGTTAAATAAGCTTTCATTATTTGGACTCTGAAATACTGTGCCACATTTACATGAGACTTCTTGCAAAAGTGTTAATTAAATCAATTAAAAATATGAAATCAACAATTTCATCTCTCTATTCCCTATTCCCTATTCCCTATTCCCTACTCCCTACGAATGTCAAATTTTCACTCGACAAATTATTAATATGAAACCCGAACAAAGGATTTCTATTTCCCTATCTAATATAGTGTTAATTATTAGTAGTTTTTTACTACTAATTCTGCTATGGCAAGTGCGAAGTCTCATCGTACTTTTAATGGTTGCAGTGGTTTTAGCTGCATCAATTTCACCATTAGTAAGCATCACAGAAAAAATGAAATTACCTCGTTGGTTCGGGGTAATCATAGTTTATTTAACTCTCATTTCTGGATTGATAAGTATAGCTTTAACTATTGGTCCACCAGTATTCGATCAAATTGAAACACTTTTACGACAATTACCACTATTTTCTGAGAGTATTGGGGAGAATATTGAAGATTTTATTAGTTCCTTAATTCAAAATCCACCCGAGTGGATTAATCAAATTTTTGATACTAAATCTGTCACCAGTTGGGTAATTCGTTCTAGTCAACAATTATTACTACGTTCTTATAGTTTAACTAAAGGTGTATTGGGAGGAGTAGTTAGTTTAATATTAGCTTTATTTATTTCAGGTTATATGTTATCAGATAGTAAAACCTTGATTAATAGTTTACTAAAACTTTTTCCTCAACCTTGGGATAAAAGGCTGGAAAATCAAGTTTTTCCTGTTACTCAAAGAATGGGAGGTTATATTAGGGGACGTATCATAGTTTCTGCTATTTTAGGCATAGCAACTACTACTGGTTTAGGATTTTTAGGATTGCAAGATTTTTCTCTAGGTTTAGGAGCAATAGCTTCTGTTACAAATTTAATACCTTTTATTGGTCCAATTTTAGGTGCTATCCCGGCTTTAATTGTTGCTATTGCTAAAGGTGGATGGTTATTTTTGTGGGTAATAATTTTGTATTATGTTATCCAAAATGTGGAAACTTATGTATTAGATCCTTTACTGGTTGGTTCTTCTGTTGGAGTACATCCTTTATATCAGTTATTATCAGTTTTAGTGGGAATTCAATTATTAGGAATTATCGGTGCTTTGATTTTTCCACCTTGGTTCGCTGGTAGTGCTGCTTTGGTAGAAAATTTATATTTAAAACCTAAATTAGAAGCAGAAAATATGCAATCTCTAGTGACTAATAATGGCGATCAGAATTCACCACCCGTGACTTCTTGATTTTAGTTTTGAGGTGTTATGGCAGAAGGAAGAAGGAAGAACGAAGAAGGAAGAAGGTGTTTAGTTATCTATAGTAATCCTAAATCATTTGTGATAATTTTATTGCTTCGGTGTTTCTCTTTTCTTGTTCTCTATTCCCTAAAATCTACAATACCTCACAGCTCAAAGCAGAAGGAAGAAGAAAGAAGGAAGAAGACATTTAGTTATCTATAGTAATTCTCAATCATTAACCTTCCCCTTTTAAGGGGAAAAAAAGCGGTCGAGGGATGGCGAGATATCCTCGCCATATCCAATGGGCCAAGAGAGGAAATAATATTTCCTTATATTCAATACAAGAACGGTTTTAACCAGAGGTAATTATCAATTATCAATTATCAATTATCCATTATCAATTAATGAACTCCATATCTTTTTCACAACACTTTGTTTCCAAATTCCAGATAAAAATGTTCTATTATTCTAGGGATTTAAAATTCATAAATTGGTAGTGCTAAACAAGTAATAATTATTGCATAATAATTATTGAAATTTAACCCTTGAAAATTAAATTCAACGAATATACTAATCAATACTCTTACATCTTGAGAACTTATAAATTTAGTCCTTGCTATACGAGTAGGTCTTTTAACGGTTGTGCAGAAAATATCAGATAATTTAGGATATCCTTGAATTGAAGTAAGACTTTCATACTTTTTACTACAGAGTTAAGTAAGATTTACAAATCATTTAGGATTACTATATAATTAATCGACTATGCTCTGTTTACCACATAGCCTTAAATATATTTATGAATATACTCAAAATTATCAATCCGCATATTTTAGCTGTAACAAGCAATATAATATAAAAGTAGTAAATATTGACAAGGATGTGGTCATTTCAGTTATCAGTTATCAGTTATCAGTTATCAGCACCTCTGCCTGTTTGCGCAGCATTCCGCAGGAAAGTCAGAGGCTTGAAATATTGTGGATATGGCGAAGAAAACTCGCCATCCCTCAACGGCTTTTTCATCCCCTTCAAAGGGGAAGCTTGAGACCTTATTTTTTGGTCAAGAAAATATTTTGCTCTCTGAAATAATTATGTATAGCTCTATATTTTTATAACAAAACAGCTCTTAACTAGGGAAAATCAGGGGGGTAAATACAGAAAGCGAAAACTTCTCTAAAATTTATCAAACTTAACTCATAACTATTGTAAGCATTCAGCAGTCAGCCATCAGCTATCAGCTATTGCTTTTACTTTAGGATAAAAGCTTTATTAATTGTCTTACCACAAAAGTTGCCTTCCTTGCCCTTAAAGTCTATTTTAATTTAGGGTTTGCGCTCAAAAGTCTGATTGTGATGATAGGGAACAGGGAACAGGGAACAGGGAACAGGGAAAAGTTTAGACCATCTGCTACGGCCAATTTTTTTGATACTCAGGGGAAAAGTATTAGCATTTTGAGGCAAAAACAGCCAAAAACCTTGCACTTTTTAAAGGCCAAAAAAGGCTGAAAGCAATATCAGTCAATGCGCGTG
>NZ_JAAHHG010000314.1 GCF_010692555.1 Okeania sp. SIO3B5
GATAAAACTAGTTAACCAAAATCAGGCGATCGATAAAAATAGGTAGCCCAAAACAGCGTATTTAGGGTTTGCTGAAAAAGTCTTATGGGTGAGGGTAGGAGTCAGGAGACAGGAGACAGGAGACAGGAGTTATATCATGTCCGGATAATTAGTGATGAAAAACTTATCATGAGTACTTCAACAGTAAATCTTTCTATTTTTCCTACTCCCCTACTCCCCTACTCCCCCGCTCCCCTACTATCTTAATTATAAGTATTCAAACGGACATGATATCACCCATAATATAAGTTTGTCGAAAGTTGCATCTAGGACACTTCCTTTGAAATTGAAGACCAATAGACATCTCCAAAAATCAAAAAGAAAACCAATTCTTATCTAGAAATTATCAATTATTCTTCTCTGTTCCCAGCTCCGGTGTTCCCTGTTCCCTCTTTTCTGGAAATGTCTAATGGTGGTATTTTCTACTTCACCCAGAGATTCCCCCTGATAATAATCTGGCAGAACGTTCATTACGGTTGGCAATCACCAAACGAAAAGTTATATCATGTTCGGATAAAACGGTTAGAACAGTTCAAAAATGTAAAACTCAGATAACGTAAAACTTTTCCTTCTTCCTTCTTCCTTCTTCCTTCTTCCTTCTGCTATATCATCAAAAATTACTTCACTTTTGACTAAAACATTATACTGGCTGTACAATTGGAATTTCCATTACAAACTCTGCACCCTCACCAGGGGAAGAAATACAACTCAACTTTCCCTTATGTTTTTCCACAACAATTTGATAACTAATAGATAAACCTAAACCAGTACCTTTTCCTGCCGGTTTAGTAGTAAAAAATCGCTCAAATAAATGCAGCTTAACTTCCTCATTCATACCTAGACCATTATCTATAATCCTCACTATAACTTTTTCTAAAGTAGCTTCTGTTTTAATTGTAATAGTAGGAGTTTTATCTAGGCAATTAGAATTATCAAAACCCTCTTCTAAAGCATCAATAGCATTACCAATTAAATTCATAAAAACCTGATTTATCATACCCACATAACATTCTACTAAAGGCAATTCTCCATACTTCTTATAAATTTTAATTTCAGGTTTTTTCCCACGGCCTTTTAAACGATTTTGGAGAATTACTAAAGTACCATTAATACCATCATGAAAACTCATCAAAGTTTTTTTCACATCATCTTTACGAGAGAAATTGCGCAGAGAACTCACAATATCACGAATTCTTTCTGCCCCTATTTGCATTGCTGATATTACTTTGGGTAAATCTTCCCTCATAAAATCTAGATCTATCTCCTCAAATTCTTCTTTAATGTTTTCTGGTGGGTCTGTACAATATTCTTGATAAAGATTTAGTAAATTCATCATGTCTTGAACATAATGATTCAAATGCACTATATTTCCATACACAGAAGTTATAGGATTCTTAATTTCATGAGCAATTCCTGCTATTAATTGACCTAAACTAGACATCTTTTCAGCATTAGTTAAAGTCGTTTCTGCTTCATTCAATTCTTGCAAAGTATTTTCTAATTTTTTCTTTTGGTGTCTTAACTCATTTTGAGATTGCTTTAGTGCTACTTCTGCATTTTTACTCTCAGTAATATCTGTAAGAAAACCTTCTAAAGCTATTAATTCTCCTGACTCTGAAAACACTCCTATTCCCTGCTCCCAAACCCATTTAATTGCTCCATTCTTAGTAGTAATTCGATAGACTACTTGATAATGTTGATTTTCCTGTAAAGCAAACCCTATAGCATTCCGTAAACGTTGCCGATCTTCTGGATGAATTAATTGTGATAAAGATACTTTCTGTGAACCAAAAAATTCTTTGACTTGGTAACCAGTTAATGAAGAGCAACCTTCACTTACAAATTCTACACTTCTATGTTGATCGTTGCGAAAACGATAAGCCATACCTGGTAAATTACTCACTAAAGTAGCTAATTTTCTTTGACTTTCATATAAAGCTTCTTCTGCACATTTGCGTTCAGTGATATCTGTAATAACTGCTAACACACAAAGTTCATGACTAATATCAATAATCTCTGCAGACAACAACCATACCCTAATTTCACCAGATTTAACTCTGAACTGGTATTCCTGATTTTTCACAATTCCTTGCAGTTGTAAATTTTGCCTAAATTCGGTTTTTGCTTCTGGATACACCCATATCTTCAAATCTTCTGCGGTAAAGCCAATTATTTCTTCACGGCAATAACCCATTATCTCCAAAAAGCCATCATTTACTTCGATAAACCGCCCATCCTCAAAAGTAGTAATACTGATTGGGTTAGGGCTACAACTAAATGCTTTTGAGAACTTTTCCTCCGATAATCGTAACTTTGCTTCTACTTGTTGACGTTCAGATATCTCTTTCTGTAATCGCTCAACTACCTCCTCTAGTTCAACTGTTCGTCTTTCTACCCTCTTTTCTAACTCTTCATTTGCTTGCTTTAGTGTTTTTTCTTTTAACTCCCGATTGCTAATATCTAAAACCACTGCTTGCCAACCACTTCTACCATCAAACTTCATAGAACTTAAGAAAACTTCTGCGGGAAATTCAGAACCATCTAAACGTTTATATCGCCAATTAAAACGACTTATGCCTCTGTGTAATGCTATTTCTAAATAACGTTTAAATATCATACTTGAATCTTCTTTGTCAGACTGTTTTGTCGGGCTAAATTCCCAAGGTTGTTTTCCACACAACTCTAATTTATTAGTACAGCCAAATAATTTTAAAGCAGCAAAGTTACAATCCATAAAACCTAGCTCATTTATGAAGAAAACCGCATCTTGAGTGGATTCATATAAATCGCGAAACTTTTTTTCTGAAGCTTGTATAGTAGCAATTAACCCTGTTTGGATAGCTATAGCTTGTTTACTTTCAGTAATATTTCTTGTGACTTGAGAAAAACCCCGTAATTTTTGGTGATCATCATACAAAGCTGTTGTAATTACATTAGCCCAGAATTGCGTTTTGTTTTGCCTTAGACAGATTTTTTCGACAGCAAATTTACCTTGTTCTCTAGCAATTTTTAATTCTTGATCTGGCAGGTAATTTTTGATATCTTTTTGAGTATAAAAAGTAGAGAAATGTCTACCAATAATTTGTTCTGATTGATATTGATAAATATGTTCGGCTCCACGGTTCCAGCTTACTACATATCCGTCCGAGTCTAACATAAATAAGGCATAATCTTGAATACTTTCTATTAATAATCTTTGTCTTTCTTCACTTTCTTGCAAAGCTGCTTCTGTTTGTTTGCGTCTGGTAATATCTTCAACAAATCCTTCATAATATAAAAAATTTTCCTGCCGATCGCAAACTACCCAGGCATTTTCAGAAATCCAAATTATTGTGCCATCTCTGCGATAAATCTGGGATTCAAATTCGGAAACTTCTCCTTTTTCTCGTAAAATCTCAGCAAATTCGTCACGTCGCTGAGAATCTACATAAAGTTGATTTTTAATATCTGCCAAGGCAGCAATCATTTCTGTAGAAGAGTCATAACCATAGATGCGAGCTAGTGTAGCATTAGCACTGATGTAGCATCCTTCAAGGGTTGTTTGGTAGATTCCTACAACTTTATTCTCAAATATACTGTGATATTTATCTTCCATTTGCTGTAATTTCTTTTGGCTTTTCTGACAATTAATCATTCAATTTTCCCGTTCCAGATTTATCCTTGTATGTAACTATTTTTACCTACTGAAGAAGTTTATTATTGAATCACTACACCCTTTTCGTTATTATATATATTGACATATTTCTAACTTTTTGAGCGTAAAATGTGACTATTACCTTGGAAATAAAATTACTCCAGAGAAGGTTAGAAATTTATTAACTTGACTTTTGTCTTTTTTTTTTAGACTTATGTTAAATTGTAAAAAATATTCTTTGATACATATACAGGATAAACATAAGATAATCAGATAGTGGAAAAATGTATAATAAACGTTGTACATCAATATAGTCAGATATAGTCTTCTGTCTCCAGAAATTTGGGCGAGTATTGAGATAATCTAACAATGTCTGTGATAATAGAAAAAAAATCAAATAGCCCCAAGAGTCAACGATCTGAGTTCAATAGGGTGAAATTCCTGGACTGACACGCTACCTCTAGACACATAAGAACCTACGTCCAAGCCTCTGTATTATGACCAAGCAGAAATTGAATCAGGGAGATCGTCAAAAAAGAGGAAAAGAAAAAGTAGTCCCAAATGTTTTTGACCATGGGATAGAGAAGTCAGTGCGCCCTTGCGGGTTCCCCGACACTCACGCAACTGGCGTGGTGTTGTAGTTCACCCAGTTAGGGTAAAACCTGCGAAATAAAAGATATGTCATATTTGACTATATTTTTATGAACTATGACCGAATAATTAAGGTTGAAAGCCTCTCCTTTAAAGGAGAAACAAGCGTTCGATCTTCGCAGCTTCCCGTAGGGTGGGATGGCTAGGTTTCCTCGCCATATCCAATCAACCAAGAGAAGAAAAAATTTTCCTTTTATTCAATCTTCTTCCTTTTAGGGGAAGGTAATTATCAATTATCCATTATCAATTATCCATTATTGGATAGTTCTATTGCTCAAAATCAACAAGATACACCAATGATTAACTCTTCTACTAATGAATGGCCGAGTTTATTACAGCAGTTACTTGATGGCCAATCTTTATCTTCATCTCAAGCATCGAATTTAATGCAAGGATGGCTCCAAGAAGAAATTCCACCTGTTCTATCAGGAGCAATTTTAGCTGCCCTGCAAGCTAAAGGTGTATCTGCTGAAGAATTAGCAGGTATGGCAAAAGTATTACAGTCTTTATCTTTGACAAAAGAAGATGGCGATCGCTCTGTTCCCATCACAGACTCTAAATATCCAGTCATTGATACTTGTGGTACTGGTGGAGATGGAGCTTCAACATTCAATATTTCTACTGCTGTTGCCTTTGTTGTAGCTGCGGCTGGAGTGCCAGTAGCTAAACATGGAAACCGTTCTGCTTCTGGTAAAGTTGGTTCTGCTGATGTCTTGGAAGCATTGGGAATACGTCTGAACGCCCCCACGGAAAAAGTAATATCTGCAGTATCTGAGGTAGGAGTAACTTTTCTTTTTGCACCAGGTTGGCATCCAGCAATGAAATCTGTAGTTCCTCTACGTCGTACTTTAAAAGTACGAACTGTGTTTAATCTTTTAGGTCCTTTAGTTAACCCTTTGTGTCCTCAAGGTCAAGTCATAGGAGTATTCAATTCTCATCTAGTAGAAATTATAGCTCAAGCTTTAGGAATATTGGGAGTAAAATCGGCGATCGTTCTCCACGGCAGAGAAAAACTAGATGAAGCTGGTTTGGGTGATATTACTGATCTGGCTATTTTATCTAATAGTGAGGTAAGAATGACAACCGTTAACCCCCAAGATTTAGGATTAAATGTTGCTCCCATAAGTGCCTTACAGGGCGGGGAGGTAGAAAAAAATGCTGAAATCTTACAGAATGTTCTCCAAGGTAAGGGGACTTCTGCACAGACAGATGTCGTTGCTCTGAATAGTTCTCTGGCCCTACAAGTAGCAGGTGTTGTACCACTAGAAGCTCATGCAGAAGGTATTGCCAAAGCTAAAGATATTCTCCAGAGTGGAGCAGCTTGGTTGAAGTTAGAGCAGTTAGTTCAATTCTTAAATCATTGAAGAAGGTAGTAGGTCGTAGGTCTTAGGTGGTAGGTTGAAAAAAATTACTCAAACAGGACTTACGCAAATAGACCTTTAAATCACCATCTGTAGGGGCGAATGGCATTCGCCCTTGCTATATGTGTCTGTGCGTAAATCGTGTCAAAGTTAAATTTCATACCTCAAATCAGCAACGCCAGAAAATTTTAGATATCGGTATTAAAGACAAATATACTAATTATTACTTTAAGTTTAAGGAAGGTAAAATAAAAGTTTGATACCTAAAACCTACAACCTAAAACCCACTACCTACCACCTAACACCTACTACTAGACCGACACATCTAAAAATGGTGCATTATATCAAATCCGGTGGGGTTGCACATAAAATCTGATTATATAATAATATCTGTTTATAATTTCTTAAATTACTTCAATATTTAATCTCCCCCTACTCTCCTACTCCCCCACTCCCCCACTCCCCTACTCCCAAAGTATATAATCAGTATTCAACCGGATTTGATATTATATCCTTGGGTTGGGGGCGGGTTCATAGGATAATTTGTAACACCATTAATTTAACGCGAAACCCGCCCCTACTATTGCAACATTTTAGCTGTGTCACGCCACTACCTAACACCTACTACCTAGCACCTACTACCTTCTTAACTAGGGCTTGCTGATTAAATATTTAAGCATTGACAGATAAAGATTTTAGCCTTTTTAGGTCTTGAGGGGGTGCCTGGTTTTCAGCTCTTAATGCTCAAAAAGTTAGGATTTTGAGCAGACAAGATTCTTACTCCCCTTCGCGTCCCTGCATCTGGTACGTTCCTCCATCTCCGCGTCTGGTGCGTCTCCGCGTCTGGTGCGTCCCCGTGTCCTACACCCACAACCAATTTTTCAGCAAACCCTAACTATTAGAACGTGCCCGCAACTCCACTACATTTTCCTTAATTGTCATATCATAACTACCAAAAAAGTCTTGTCCCAGCAGTGGTATCTCTGCTTCAGGAGGTGCGATAACAACAGTAAATTGTTTGAATTCTAAACCTCCCGCAGAAATAGAACCAACTATTCCTGCTTGTACTTCTACTTCTCTACCATCAGCAACTTTTGCAGTTCCCCGACCAGAAGGTATAACTTTCAAGGAGTCTGCCATTTCCTGAGTAATAAAAGTCTTAGTAGCACCAGTATCAAAAATCATTTCATAGCTTTGACCATCATTAAAAGTAACATTAACTATAGGGCTACCTTCTTCTCCATTTGTACGTTTAACAATTGGTATTTCATATAACCCTGCTGTTGCAGTTGAAGTTGATACTTCTTCAGATGATTCTTCTGGAAACAGACCACAAACTGATATTGTTAAATCTTTCCTATTTCCAAATTCATCAAGCAGAAAACATCCTGGATATTCTTGAGCGATCGCGCCTACAGTATGACCAAGGCCAAATCCTGTTATAGAAAGTAATGTTGTCAGCAATATTGATGGTATTTGCCCAAATATTGTTTTGACCTGCTGCTTTTTTTCAGTCTCTGATTTCATTTGCTTTACCTGATTTTTATTACAAGAAAAGTTAGGGAAATATCTACATATTAAGTAAGGTTCTTCCTTCTTCCTTCTTCCTTACCTTATCTATACAATACCGATGCTACCGGACATGATATTACTCCTAATTATTGACTCTTAATTGACCACCATGATTTTCTCCTCACTCCTGACTCCTTATTCTGTGAGCCTCACATAAAATTTTTTATAAATATGATGCTTTTAACTACTAGAACGTACCTTTAACTCTACTACTTTTTCTTTAACTGTCATATCATAATTACCAAAGAAGTCTTGTCCAAGTAATGCTGACTCTGCTTCAGGCGCTAAGATACCAACTCTAAATTGTTTTAACTCCAAACCTCCTGCCGAAATAGAAGCAACTATTCCATATTCTTTTTCTATTTTTCTGCCATCAGCAACTATTACAGTTCCCCGATCATTAGGTATAACTTTTAGGGAGTTGGCCATTTCCTGAGTGATAGATGTTCCAGTAGCTCCGGTATCTAACAACATTTCATAAGTTTGATTACCATTAAAAGTAACATCAATTACAGGAATACCACCGCTACGACTTTTAATTGGTATTTCATATAACCCTGCTGTTGCAGTTGAAGTTGATACTTCCTCTGGTAATTCTTCTCCAAACAAACCACAAACTGATATTGTTAAGTCTCTCCTATTTCCAAATTCATCAAGCAGAAAACATCCTGGATATTCTTGAGCGATCGCAACTGCAGTATAACCAAGGCCAAATCCTATTATAGAAAGTAATGTTGTCAGCAATATTGATGGTATTTGCCCAAATATTGTTTTGACCTGTTGCTTTTTTTCAGTCTCTGATTTCATCTGCTTTACCTGACTTCTATTATTAGATTTGTGCAGTGAATAATTTTCGATCATAATTACTAAATTTTTTAATAATTTTAACTATTTATCTACTGTAATATTTAAAAGCTTAAGTTAATTTTATCTTATTTGAATAGTGAGTGTAATCTGTACTTATTACTACTACATTTTTTGTTAACTTCATAATATTCTCTATAAGCTAAATAGATATTCTGAAGCTATCTTTAAATGCTAATTAATTTAGAGGAATTAAAATGTCAATTTCAGCTCAACCTGCACTACTGGTACTAGCAGATGGAACTACTTACCAAGGCTTTTCTTTTGGTGCCCCTGGAACCACTATTGGAGAAGTGGTATTTAATACAGGAATGACTGGTTATCAGGAAGTTCTGACAGATCCAAGTTATTGTGGGCAAATTGTTACTTTCACTTACCCAGAGTTAGGAAATACAGGGGTAAATCCTGAAGATGAAGAGTCCAATGAGCCACAAATAAAGGGCGTGATCGCTCGTAATATTTGTCCACGTCCTAGTAACTGGCGCTCTACTCAATCTTTGTCAGAGTATCTTCAAGAACATAAAATTCCTGGGATTTATGGTATAGATACCCGTGCTTTGACCAGAAAAATTCGGACTTTAGGAGCAATGAATGGGGCGATTTCTACAGAAATTCTAGACCCAACTGAATTGCTAGAAAAAGTTCAGTCTGCTCCTAGTATGGCAGGATTAAATTTAGTTCGAGAAGTAACAACTAAAGAAGTTTACCAATGGTCTGAACCTACTAATGCAGCTTGGGAGTTTAATCCTTCTGTTTCTGGTTACAGTGGAGAACAATATACAGTCGTGGCCATTGACTTTGGAGTGAAAAAAAATATCCTACGACGTTTAGCTAGCTATGGTTGTCAAGTTGTAGTTGTTCCTGCTAATACGCCACCAGAAGAAATTCTCAAGTATAATCCTGATGGTATTTTCCTTTCCAATGGTCCAGGAGACCCAGCTGCTGTTAACGAAGGTATTGAGACTACTAAAGAGTTACTCAAATCATCTAAACCTGTTTTTGGCATTTGTATGGGACACCAAGTCCTCGGTCTTGCTTTGGGAGCCGACACTTTTAAATTAAAGTTTGGCCACCGTGGTCTCAATCAGCCAGCAGGTTTGCAGCAACAAGTGGAGATTACAAGTCAAAATCATGGATTTGCCATTAATCCAGATTCTTTAGCTGCTGAGGTAGAAATTACACATCTTAACTTGAATGACCAAACTGTTGCAGGTTTACGACATAAGTCTTTACCTTTGTTCTCAGTACAATACCACCCTGAAGCCAGTCCCGGTCCTCACGATGCTGATTACTTATTTGAACGTTTTGTCCAGGTAATGCAAGATGAGCGGAAAGCTAAAGCTTCAAAATTAAAGTAGGATTTGGCCTGCAAATTTCATTCATTCCTTACAATTAAATTATGCAATTTTTGCATAATTTGTATTGAAAAATTTAAGTTATGGCTTGCTGATTAAATCTAAAAGCATTGACAGATAAAGACTTTAGCCTTTTTTTTGTCGAAAAAATGCGCCTATTTCAGCTCTTCATGCTCAAAAAGGAGCGTATTTTAGGCGCATAGTTGGGCAGAAAAATCTTGGGCAAATTCTTACTCCTACCTGGTCTAAATTCCCCGTTCCTCCTGACTCCTGACTCCTGTCTCCTGTCTCCTGTCTCCTACCTTTACCCATAAGACTTTTTCAGCAAACCCTAAGTTATTTGTAGGGGTAGACAAATTTCACATAAAAAAGTATAATTGACGTTCTACTTATGCAAAATTAAGCTAGGAGGGTGTTATTCCTGAGCCTAAGCCATTAGCCCTGACTGTTAGCCTGAGATGCACTCATGAAGAGAGGGATAACTACCAACTATTCCGCTTAACAGGGCTACTAGATGCCTTTTCAGAAGGTACTTTTAACAAAACACTGAAGACAAAAATCGATCAAGGGCCAAAAAATATTATTTTGGATTTGTCCAAAATAGATTTTGTAGATAGCTCTGGGTTAGGAGCACTCGTACAACTGGTAAAGCATACCAAACAATATGAAGAAGGTACGTTACAAATAATCTCCAATGCCCGTGTAAATCAAACTGTTAAATTGGTTCGTTTAGAGAAATTTTTGTCCTTACGGTCTTCATTAAATGAAGCTCTAGAGAATGTCAAGAAATCTTGACAAGGCCAGGCAATGACCGATTGAATATAGCTATAGATGCTATCTCCCGTCAAAAGGCAAAGGTCTAGGCGGGAGTTGGTCAAGCCTGATCGAGTTAACGAAGTCAGAAGTTAGATAGGGGAGCCATCGGATTTGCGACATACAGAGGTTGTTTTTGTAACGGGTATTTGAGCAAGTCTACAAAAATGTTTCGCCTTAAAAAGCAGGGTTTTAGACCCAATTATTTTGGTATTTATCAAAAATTATGAGAAAAAAATTGGTACTTAATAATAATTGTGAGTATAGGAAAAAACTAGAAATATTGTGACAATAAAATTTGGCCCGTATTGGTAAATTGAGACTCAAACTTAAGTTACAGCCCAATTCATTTCAGTAGACTACAAAATTCTTTTGGGTTAGGGAGGTAGGGACATTGCATACAACGTCCATAGGTCCCAGGGAGTAGGCAGTAGAATAATACTTTGGCCACTGTAGTCTCTCTATTTGAAAATCCCTATAAGTTACGACTAATATTTGATCGAGTAGAAAGCCTGGGCTAACAAGGAGAACGATCCGTTTGCAACATTTAAACCTTGTCGCGCTAACACCAACAGAAATTCAAAAAATTACACCCTCAGCTTGGGCATACCTGGGGGATGCTATTTATGAATTATTTATTCGGAGCTACTACTTGATACCAGCCAAGCGATCGCGCTCTTATCATCAACTGGTAGTAGCCCAAGTTAGAGCAGAAAGTCAAGCTCATCATTTACATAATTTAAAACCTCATCTTACCAGTTTAGAGTTAGATATTCTCAAACGAGGGCGCAACGCTGCTTTTGGGAAACCGAAAAGATTAGATCCAGAAGTTTATCAACAGGCTACCAGTTTAGAAGCTTTAATTGGGTACTTATATTTAACAGATCCTCAACGATTAAACCAATTACTAGGCTATATAGAAACAGAATTAGATTAAAGGATAGAAAGAATTAAAAAGGTTAATTTAACAGGAGACTTAAACTTTATTAGGTATCTTCAGAAAAAAGGGAGTAGGTAGTAGCGGATAGGAACATTCCATGCAAAATCCGTAGGTTGTAGGTAGGAAATAATTGATGAATAATATCAAGTCTCATTATTTATAATAAAAACCTTCTTCTCTCATCTCAAGTGCGATAATATTTTTTTTAATTTCCCCTGCTCCCTACTCCCTGCTTAGGGTTTGCGCTCATAAAGTCTTTTTGCTCTTTGTAGGGAGTAGGCAGTAGGCAGTAGTTAGGACGTAGAATAAATAGGAATCACAGAGTCAGTGGCCTAAATAATAGTCAGAGTGATTTTTCGGCTTTTATTCCCAAAAATGCTCACTTTTTTAACAATAGCTTGCTGAAAAGCTCATACTTTTTCCAGACATAAAAAGCCTAAAAGCAATATCAGTCAATACTTTGGTATTTAATCAGTAAACCCTACTTACTTACAGATGTTAAATTAATTTTGCACAAGTACTTAATATTACCGAGGGCCTTCTGCTTCCTGCCCTCTGCCTTTCCTGATAAAACTAGA
>NZ_JAAHHG010000315.1 GCF_010692555.1 Okeania sp. SIO3B5
CAAAGAATACTAATTTATCATCCCTTGGTACATCGAAAAATTTGAGTCAGATTTTTCACATCAGAAGTAATAGAGAATTTGTAGATACTCTTGTAGCGATCGCCTCAAAAATAATCAATGGATAAATGATTTATATAGAAGGCAAAAACAAGTCGAAATTTATTCTGTCTCTGAGTGAAAAATCTCAAAAAATGGAGGCTCTACCTTGACATAAAATACTTGACAAGATACTATAAACATAATGGAAAAGGTGCGCTCATATATAGTAATTAAGAGAAGAGCGATAAACCCAGAAAAATCAGCTTTATCCTCACCCCAGAAAATTTAACCACTAAGAAATTTCCAGAATAGATATTGCATCATCAAGTATCAAGAAACGGAAGATTTTAGTGACACATATAAATTGACTATCAAAACTAAAATATTTAATTAAAAATCTGTGCTAAAAATTATCAAATCCAGAAATATCCCACAAAGAATAATGATTAATCATGGCCGAGTACATCAAAAAATTTGAGTCATATTTTCTACATCAGAAGTAATAGAGAATTTGTAGATACTCTTGTAGCGATCGCCTCAAAAATAATCAATGGATAAATAGATTTATATAGAAGGGAAAAACAAGTCGAAATTTACTCTGTCTCTGAGTGAAAAATCTCAAAAAATGGAGGCTCTACCTTGACATAAAATACTTGACAAGATACTATAAACATAATGGAAAAGGTGCGCTCATATATAGTAATAATTAAAGGGCGATAAACCCCGAAAAATCAGCTTTATCCTCTACCAATAAAACTTAACCACTAATAAATTTCCAGAATAAGTATTGGATTATCAAATCTCAAGCAACAGGAGATTTTGGCAAGACATATAAATTGACTATCAAAGCCAAAATATTTCATTAAACATCTGTGCTAAAAATTATCAAATCCAGGAATATCCCACAAAGAATACTAATTTATCATCCCTTGGTACATCGAAAAATTTGAGCCAGACTTTTCACATTAGAAGTAATAGAGAATTTGTAGATACTCTTGTAGTGATCGCCTCAAAAATAATCAATGGATAAATAGATTGAATAGAAGGAAAAAAACAAGTCGAATAATAAATTTCCAGAATAAATATTGCATTATCAAATCTCAAGAAACAGAAGATTTTAGCGACACATATAAATTGACTATCAAAGCCAAAATATTTAATTAAACATCTGTGCTAAAAATTATCAAATCCAGAAATATCCCACAAAGAATACTGATTTATCATCCCCTGGTACATCGAAAAATTTGAGCCAGACTTTCCACATCAGAAGTAATAGAGAATTTGTAGATACTCTTGTAGCGATCACCTCAAAAATAATCAATGGATAAATAGATTTATATAGAAGGAAAAAACAAGTCGAAATTTACTCTGTCTCTGAGTGAAAAATCTCAAAAAATTGAAAATCTACCTTGACAAACTATACTTGACAAGATATTGTAAACATAATGGAAAAGGTGCGCTCATATATAGTAATAATTAAAGGGCGAAAAACCCAAAAAAAAGTAGGTTTGACCCTCAGCAACATCGAAAATATTATTAGGAGTAATTTAAGAGAAATTAGTATCTCATCATAAAATATCTAGAGTGAGAAAAATCCGTTTTTCTCCTCTAATTAGTGCTTGCTGATTAAATATAAAAGCATTTATACATAAAGGTTTTATAATTTTTTAGTAAAAAAAAGTCTAAGCTTTTAGGTCGTAATGGTTCAAAAAATTAGCATTTTAGGCGGCTTTGTTGCGCAGAATAATCCCTTGATTATTCTTCCTCCTACCTCCTCTATAATTCCCCGTTCCTCCTGTCTCCTGTCTCCTGTTTCCTGTCTCCTACCCTCACCCATAAGACTTTTTCAGCAAACCCTAATTAATTTGCCTTTTAGCCTTTAGTTTTTCCCGTGTCTTCTATCATTAAACCTCCTAGTGTGATGCAACCTAGTACAAGACTAGAAGCAAACCACCACCACAGGAGAGCTCCTAGTGTCAATGGATTAAATTTCGCCTCAAAATCACCCAACCCCTCATTAAAAGGTCTTAATGGATCGAAAGGCACAGTCGAGTTTGTGATAAGTAAATTAGTCTCTGTAGAAGTTTTGCCCTTAAAAGTCATGAATTTGGAAACTGTAGGAGTGGCATATACATTAGACTCTTCCCAAAATGTAGGTGTTTTTTCCTCTGTAATAGTTAAGCCTCCAGAATTACCAAACACATCATTGAAAGAATTAGGATCTACAGATAGATTATACAATACACCATTAAAATCCCGGTCGAGAATGCCCCTTACATGAACAGTATCTTCAGTATCAACTAAGGGTAAGAAAGCCATGGCAGAGTTAGTTAAAGCAAACAAAGAAACAGCACTTGTAACTGTAGCAACTAGGAGACCCTGAAAAGATAAGTTGAAGTTTTTCATTTACACTACTGATGATAGATGTAGATTGAGTTTGTTGTTTATTCAGATATCTTAGTGGGTAAGCATTCAGCTATTAGCTGTCAGCTCTCAGCAACAAAAGTTTCTTCTTAAGGACAGTACTTAAATTTAAATATAGACTTTAAGGGCAAGGGAGGCAACTTTTGTAGCAAGACAATTAATAAAGCTTTGATCGTAAACTAAAAGCAATAGCTGATTGCTGATTGCTGACGGCTGAATGCTTACCTTAGTGGTTCAACTCTACATCAGTAAAATTTCAGTTGCAAGTGTTTTCGGCCAACTTCATTAAATCTTCATAAATAGAGACTTATTTTTACTAAATCTTCTATATAAAAATTTCATAATTCTGTTGCGAATAAAGGCGATCGCTGTGATTCAATAACAGTTATAAAGACCTAAGCAAAATCAAGTAATTAATTTTATTTGCTAAAATTGTTACAACAATTGAATTAATTATCACTATAATTAGGGTTTGCTGAAAAAGTCTTTTTGCTCTTTGTAGGAGACAGGAGACAACCCACCCCTAACCCCTCCCAGGAGGGGAGGGCTGTTTGATTCTCAATAGACACGGGGACGCGGAGACACGGAGACACGGGGATAGAGGCTTTTAAGCGACGTTGAACCAGATATCCTCTCAGAGGCAAAGGGAGGCTTATTGGCGCTCAAAATCGGCAAATTTTGATGAATTTCACTGTTCCACTATTCCCTCATCTCCCGTTCTCCCTCAATCGTTAACTTACGGGACTTTGAAACAGCCCTGCTACCAGGAGGGGAAGACAGGAGAAATGGCTTGGGAGCGAGGAGGTAGGAGTAAGAATTGTAAGAATGATTTTTCTGCCCAACTATACGCCTAAAATACTAACTTTTTGAGTTTTTTAGACTTAAACAGGCGCACTGCAATTCGACCATAAAAAGGCTAAAACCTTTATCTGTAAATGCTTTGATATTTAATCAGCAAACCCTAATTAGGGCTTGCTGAAAAAGTCTTATGGGTGAAGGTAGGAGACAGGAGACAGGAGACAGGAGACAGGAGAAATGGCTTGGGAACGAGGAGGTAGGAGTAAGAATTTTCTCAAGATGGTTCTGCCCTACTCTTGACCAAAATCCTGAATTTTTGAACCATTACCATTGAAAACCTCGCACTTTTTCCAGATCTAAAATTGCTCAAACCAATATCAGTCAATAAGCGCGATATTTAATCAGCAAACCCTAATTATTGCCCTTGCTGAAGATAATTATCAAAGCTTTCTTGTAACTGTTCAACTGTCAAATTCTGCATCCAATACTCTACCAAAGCATGACCAAAAGCCCAAGCATTCCGGTCTGGTGAAGAAGGATTTTCTAATAACAAAGGCCAAAGTGCCAGTAAGTCAAAACTACCTAAATTTGCATCCCCACTTAAGAGGGAAAATAAATCGTAAGCCATTTGTAACTTACCAATAACCACAGGCAACTCCTCAACCGGAATTTTTTCTGCCAACAAATAAGCTAAAGCTGGCGAACCCGTTGTCAGGGTAGAAACAAACTGCAACACTGGACTCTTTAACAAAGCAGTTAACCCCTGAGTAGTCGCCATTTGGAAAGTGTAATGGTCAATAATTTTAGCTGCTGCAACAGTACGAACTTCGCGATCGCGCAAAAATCGAGCCAGACGTAGTTGTTTAGCAGGAGTAATAGCTTCGAGCAAAGACATAGAAATAGCATCAACATTCCAAGCACCTCTATTACTTTGAATATCTCCCGTAACCACAGGCAAAACCCGGTCGCAAAATTCCCCAAATATTTCTGCGCGATATTGAGTAGCCTCTCGAATAGACTTTTCCTTCGCACCTTTGCCCCAAACAAAATCATAAGGAGGTTGCCATTCTCGGATAGGCCGCAAACGGTCAACTTGAGTCACAATAACAATAGCTGGCAAATCTGCAATTTCCTGTTTCACATCTTGGAGGAAGTCTACATCCATTTGTAGTGCAGGATCGAGAGCAGGAGTAACCAGCAACAATAAATCTGCAGTTTCAGCATAGTCGAGTACAAGCTCCCGTAAGTCTGGGCGGTTTGCTTGTTCATAACCTGGCGTATCCCACAAATTGAGAGTTTCTCCAGTTTGCTGCCATTGATAATTTTGAATTTTATCCGTACTCGGTAACACATCCACTTCAGCACAGTCAGCTTCAAACAGAGTATTAATTAAACTACTCTTTCCTGCCCCAGTGCGCCCCACCAACAAAATATTCACAGGTTTTTGCTCTACCGTTTCAGCAGGTTGAGCTTGTTCGAGAATTTGTTTGAGGGTTTGAGTTTCTGCCTTCGGGAGAGCAGGAGCAGGAATAACAGACTCAGAAAATTCTAAGTTGTTGCCTCCGTAGAGAGCGATCGCTTGCTGACATAAATTTCGCAATGTCACTTCCCGTAATATCTGACTGAAATTCATCAATAACTGTTGGTTTGCCTGTTCACTGTAACGCCGACTTGCTAGTTTAGCTGCTGCTGTTACTGGGTTAAGGAACCATTGTACCCAACCCCAAGCTTGAAAAAGTTTCCGTGCTGAAGGTTCTAATTTGCGATACATTTCATATCCCTGATATGCCTGGCCGACAGTTATTTGATTCAAGGTTGGAGATAATTTTTGCATCCATCGATCCATATCATCAACTGTACCTCGAATTAAACCGTAAGCTTGGGGAATGTAGATATTGAGCAGAGGATATTTGCCCTCCGGATGGTAAGTATTAGCAACAGCAACTATTACTGCTTGACAACGTTGCCAAAATGTTTGCCAGTCTTCCCAAAGAGGAAGGTCGTTGCGGGATGATTTGAGAATTTCTTGCAGGGCGGTTTCTACCTGGAGAGTTGCATCGCTTTTTGTGGGTAAGGTTGTGGTGTCATCAGTAAATTCGATTTGTTTGTTAACTTCTGCCATTACCTCTTTCATTTGTTCAACTGCAGGTCGCGTCCATTTGACTAGCAACAAACGCCATCCCACAAAGAGGAGGATAAATACGCCCCATATCCAGTTTATTCCCCACTGGTTGATTTGCATTCCGGCAGATATCATCAGGAAAGCTACAACACTAACAAGGGGAATAGCTAAAATTACTAATTGCCACAGTTTTAATCGTATCATTGTTTATATGTATTAATAGGGAAGTAGGGAAGTAGGGGAGTAGGGGAGTGAGGGAGTAGGGGAGTAGGGGAGTAGGGGAGATTTAAGTAATTATAGAATTATCAACACATATTATATAACCAGATTCTATATTATACCTTACCGAATAATTAAGGTTTAAAGCCTCTCCTTTCAAGGAGAAAAAAGAAAATATTTTCCCTTTTGCATCAATTTTATCCGTTTTCAAGGAGAGGTAATTAGGGTTTGCTGAATAAGTCTTTTTTAAGGAGTAGGGGAGCGGGTTCTTGAGGACACACCAGAGGGGGAAACGGGGAGACGCGGAGATAGGGTGTCACCGACACGCCGCGTCCGGTGTGTCTCCGTTTCCTCTTATGGCAGTAGGGGAATAATTTTTTTTGCCCAACTATGCGCCAGAAATGCTAACTTTTTGGGTGTGAAGAGCTAAAAACCAAGGTATTTCAGACCGAAAAAGGCTAAAACCTTTATTTGGTAATTATTTGAGATTTATTCAGCAAACCCTAATTATTAATTATTAATTATTAATTATTAATTGTTGAAAACCCCTTCTTCTTCCCTCCTGACTCCCTACTCCCTACTCCCTACTCCCTCCTCAAAAAAATCAAGCAACGCCTGAGTTGTTTCTTCTGGAGCTTCCTCTGGCAAAAAGTGACCGCAGGGGAAAGCTTGACCGCGCACATCTATTGCTCTTTCTCGCCAAGTTTCCAGCACATCATAACATTTTTCCATCACCCCGCGCTCTCCCCACAACACAAGTAACGGACATTGTATTCTACTGTTAATATCTTCTGCATCGTGTTCTAAATCAATAGTAGCTGCGGCACGATAGTCTTCACAAGTTCCATGAATACTGGCAGGATCACTAAAACAACGAATGTACTCTGCAATAGCATTTTCAGTAAAAGCAGTTTGGTTATAACTCCACTGTTTTAGTTTGTTGACAAGATAAAATGCTGGATCAGCACCGATCATGCGTTCGGGAATATTGTTGGGTTCGAGCAGAAAAAACCAGTGAGAGTAGGCAGTCGCCAGTTGTTGGTTGACAGTTTGAAAAATTTTCCTGGTTGGTACAATATCAAGAACTGCTGCTTTTTCTACACAGTGGGGGTAGTCGAGTAAAAGGCGATGGAGAACTCTACCTCCGCGATCGTGACCTGCTGCCAAGAATTTGGAGAAACCCAGAGCTGCCATAACTTCTATTTGGTCTTGGGCAGTAACTCTTTTGGAATAGGTGAGATGTTGAGGATCGGAGGGTGGTTTGTCACTATCGCCATAACCGCGTAAGTCTGTGCAGATGACGGTGAAGTGTTGGGCAAGTGCGGGAGCGACTTTGTGCCACATAATATGAGTTTGAGGATAGCCATGTAATAGTAGTAGAGGATAACCTTTTCCGCCTTTGACTAAATTAATGGTGGTATTGGAAGTGGGAATTTTGTGGTAGGTAAATTGTTCAAACATGAAAATGTATTTGAGTTAGTAAGTAGTAGGAACTGAGATTTATACAATAAACATCTCTGGAAAAGAGGGAGTAGGGAGTAGGGGCGAATCGCGATTCGCCCGTACAGGAGTAGGGAACCCACCCCTAACCCCTCCCAGGAGGGGAATAATTGATAATTTATCGGTAATATCATGTCCGGATAATCAGTGATCAAAAAAACCTTTTCCCTTCTAACCTTTTCTTTCCTTCTGCCTCCTGCCTCCAGCATAGCTGCCTTACCTCCTCCAAAGTGTAACTATTCAACCGGACATGATATAATAATTGACTTGATTTTTGATTTTTACCAGGTATCTATTAGACATCTCCACCAAAAGAGGGAGTAGGGAGTAGGGAACCCACCCCTAACCCCTCCCAGGAGGGGAATAATTGATAATTTCTACGGGATAATTGATTTGATTTTTTATTATTTGGAGATGTCTGATAGGAGTTGCTTCTACCCATAGACCGAAATTTTTACTAGAGGTAGTAGCTCGTCTAAACTAAAATTGTGAGTAAAACCCAACGCTACGATCCCCCCCAACCCCCCTTGGAAAGGGGGGAGAGGTCTATATTTTCTCAAATTTACCCACATTTTCAAGCTAGAGGAGCTAGTAGGAGCAAGTATAGTTCTGATATCAAGTCTCATTAAGAACGCCATAATAAAAATGTTCTTATCTTAAGAAGGAATATTTTTTCCGTTTGTCATACTGGGCAAACAAATTTCCCCTTGTTCCCTACTCCCTACTCCCTGCTCCCTTTCTGTAGATTTTCATCTACATCAGAGAATACCCTATGAATAATTTGTACTTCTGGGTTAATTTCAATCCATAAATTTGTTTCCCCAGTAGGACCGGAATTACCTTGAGAGGGTTGATAGATAATTTTGCAAGGCCCAAGAATGTCAGCTTCATGGCATAAATGATGGCGATCGCCCTGCTGAATATTAATTGCTGGTAAACAAGTGCCGTTTTGATGATTAGCATTGATAACGGTAGGCAATATCTGAATAACTGTTTTACTTGTACGTTGTCCTTTATTCCAAGTACCATCAGGACCACGACTACCTGGAATAATTTCTGGTATCCCTTGACTATTCAGAGGAATTAGCCAAGACCGTCCTTTTTTATTAGCTCCTTTAATCCTACCTTCTTTCAACAATACCCGCACCCTAGCAGTTGAGATATTTAGGAGAAAAGCTGCTTCTGTTGTACCTACTACCATTTGAAAAAACCATTACGAAATACTTATATTATTAGTATAACGTATAGTAGGCAACAGGCAATAGGGAATAGGGAATACCGTTTCACGGAATTCAAAAGTCAAAAGTCAAAAGTCAAAAGTTAGATTTGATAGCTTAAAACTTTGATGCTTCAGTAATTTTAGCAAATTATTCGACATCTAAAGTTTGAAACTATTTGTAACATTCTTTTTTTCAAATTGGTAGAATAGGGAATAGGGAATAGAAGACAGGGAATAGGGAATAGAAGACAAATAAAGATAGGTGTACCTCATTAGATTGAGAAACGCTATATCATTATTTTCTAAGTTATTAATAGTTGCATTTATCTATATATTTTATATTGGGTTGAAGACCCCTTATTTCTTATTTATTAATACCAATTGATTTTAAAAATTTCACAAATAGTTTTGCTCCTTATAAATATTAAATAACTTTTGTAAATTACTGTAGCATCAAAGTTTTTAACCGATAAAATCTTACTTTTAACTTTTGACTTACTTCCTTCTTCCTTCTTCCCTCTTCCTTCTTTATTATACCAATTCATTTTAAAAATGTCACAAATAGTTTTGCTCCTTATAAACATTAAATAACTTCTGTAAATTACTGTAGCATCAAAGTTTTTAACCGATAAAATCTTACTTTTAACTTTTGAATTTTGACTTATAACTTACTTCCTTCTTCTCTTACTTTTAATTTTTAACTTTTAACTTTTGAATTTTGACTTATAACTTACTTCCTTCTTCTCTTACTTTTAATTTTTAACTTTTAACTTTTGAATTTTGACTTATAACTTACTTCCTTCTTCTCTTACTTTTAACTTTTAAATTTTGAATTTTGACTTATAACTTACTTCCTTCTTCTCTTACTTATAACTTGTGACTTTTGACTTATAACTTACTTCCCTCTTCCTTCTTCCCTCTGCTTCCTTCTTCAATAATTTGCATAAAAATCCTTTCCAGGGCAGATATATATATACGGGGAAAAGATTGGGTCTAAGCCAAAATAGTTAGAACTTTGATAAGCTCAACTCATAACATTCAACTGTTGTGATAGGAGGGCGATCGCTGTGGAGGACCAATTACAAAATCTAATTACCCAAATAAAGCAATATCAAAATCCCAGTCCAGCACGCCAGAAAGCTATTAATCGTCTATTGATATTAATTCAACAACTCCCTGGACTATATAGTTCGTCCCACCAGGATTATCTGGAGGCTTTCAATCGGACATTAGAATGGGTCTGCAAAAACATTCAAAATTTTGAACCTCGGCCTCCTTCCTGGGAAAGAAGTTTTGTTGTCTGGATTAATGGTTATTTGAAATGGCGTATCCAAGACTTATATACCCCAGATAATAGATATGAAAGTTTGGATAAACCTATTAGTGATGAAGGAGAAAAACTAACAACTTTAGGAGAAATTTTACCAGCTAATAGTCTAAGTTTACTAGAACAGAAAATTGCTGAATTACAGAAAGCAAAACGTCAAATACAAGGTGAATCTTTGAGGCAATATATTGAGAAAGACCCAGAAGAAAAACTTAGGTTATCTCATCCGAAAAAATATCCTGAATGTAATTGTCAAGTATTGGCAATTCAGTTAAATTTTACAGTTCCACCAAAAAAAATATCTGATATTTGCAAAGAAATAAATATTAGTAAGCAAACTGTTTATTCCCACTGGAAGCGCAGATGTATTCCATTATTAAGAGAAATCGCTAATCAATTTGGAGAAGAATTATGAATATGACTTTTTCACAAGCATTAAAAGTTTTTTTGACTGCAGAAGCTCATGGTTATGCAGGGCAATTTGCAGCAGAACAAGCTACTCCTGAAAAGGGAAAACAAGTTTATCTAAATACTCTGGCTGTTGTGGCAGTTCAAACTTATTTAAAGTGTTTAGATATTCAGACAGCGATTCATCAAGGTGATTGTTGGCATCCTGGTTCAAGAGCAATATTTGATGTGGCTGATTTAGTTTTACCAAATATTGGCAAAGTGGAATGTCGTCCGGTATTTCCTGGTGAAAAAGAATTGTTGTTGCCTCCAGAAGCTATTGATAACCGTATCGGTTATATAGCGGTTCAATTTGAGGAAGATTTAAACCAAGTACAAATATTAGGGTTTGTTTCTGCAAGAAATATTGATGGGTTTCAAGATTCTATTCCCCTCACACAAATAAAATCTTTGGATGCTTTAATTGAGGAAATTGATTGGTGTCAAAAATGGGTGAATTTACGTCGGTGGTTTGAAGGTTTTTTTCCGGCAGAATGGCAAAGTTTACAGTCACTATCTACATCTACAAGAACAAGAAGTTTAAGAGTTTCAAATGATAGTATTTCTCAATCTCCAACGGATGATTTAAGTATTAGTTGTGGGAAAATTATTAATTGGGGTAGTGGAGTAAATGAACAAGCTACAGAATTAGCG
Organism: Okeania sp. SIO3B5; assembly: GCF_010692555.1. Lineage (GTDB taxonomy): Bacteria > Cyanobacteriota > Cyanobacteriia > Cyanobacteriales > Microcoleaceae > Okeania. The sequence continues at coordinate 10,750 of NZ_JAAHHG010000315.1, forward strand.
GTAAAATTGACGGATAAGTTTGAGGAGGAAATAGATATTTGTGTGCGACTTTCTACTACGAATAAAATTCCATTTTTACCTGCTGGTTTACGAGTACAAATATTGGATGAATCTGGTAATTCTTGTATGGAAGCTGAAGCTAGGGAAGCGGATGATTGGATACAATTAGAATTTGGTTGTAAACCTCAAGAACAATTTACTGTAGAAATGAGTTTAAATGAGCAAATAATTAGAGAGAATTTTGTAGTTTAAGGGTAAGCATTTCGTGTGGAATGCTGCGCAAATAGCTGTCAACTGTCAGCTCTTAGCTCTCATGATAATATTTTAATTAATATAGACTTTAAAGCCAAATTTGATAGTATAATTTAATTCTGATTTAATTAGTAAAGCTTTTATCTAATACCAATTTCATAAAATATTGCAAAGCGTGAGGACACAGGGAACAGGGAACAGGGAACGGGGGACAAAGAAAGAAAAACATAAATATTAAAGAGGAAAAAAGGTGGCAATTTTATAATTTATGGAATTTATAATTTTTTCTTTTAGGAATAAATCACAAATTAAGATGTAACTGCCTTTTTTGAATTTGGTATAAAACTAAAAAAAAAGTAATAGCTGATGGCTGATAACGCAGTTCCGACTATAGGAGGCTAGCTGATGCCTGTTTGCTTAAATTTAAGATTATAGTAGATAAATATGGAAACTATTAAAATTATTAAGATTAAACTTATAGATAGTGGTGAAAATGGGTTTCATGTGATTTTAAATTCAATAGGTGCTAATTTTGAGCCTGTTGATGGTTTTTTACCATGTCTACCTGCTGAATTAGAAAGTTCTTTTAATCAATGGCAGTCAGCTTATTCTCAGTTAGAAGATGTGAGAAAAGTAGCAACTCGTATTAGCCCACAATCAGTAGTTAATTATTCTAGTTATGAAGAAAAAGAACAAGTTAAAATAACTCTTAATCAATGGTTGGATAGTAGCGATATTAGTTGGCAACCTGTACGGGAGGAATTAATTTATGTATCGGAG
>NZ_JAAHHG010000316.1 GCF_010692555.1 Okeania sp. SIO3B5
AAAGTTGCTTATCTTACAGGTTTATCTTTTAAAGGAACTAACTTACAAGGTCAGGCATTTGAGTTAGGTGCTAAGTCAGTAAATTCCAGTGTTGAAGTTGTAATTAGTTACACTGGAGATTTTAATGATATTGCTAAAGGAAAAGAAGCAGCTTTGGCTTTAATTTCTACTGGGGTTGATGTGATTTATCACTTATTAGATAATGCTGCTCCAGCAGTTCTAAAAACGGCACAAGAAAAAGGAATTTATGCGGTGGGTAATACAACTGACCAGCTTGATGTTGCACCAAAAGCAGTGCTTACCAGTGCAGTACAGGATGTTGGAGGAGCGATCGCTTATATTGCTAATCTTGTTAAAAATAATCAAGTTAATGGAGAAAAATATATTTTAGGAATTGAAAATCCAGATATTACTAAGTTAGGTCGTTTTAATGATGTTTTGCCAGAGGAAGTTAAGCAAAAAGTGGAAGAAGTTCAGCAACAAATGTTGGCTGGAAAACTGAAGTTTGAGGATTGTACAGAAGGTGGTCGAGATAAAGTTTGCGTTAAAAAATTAAGGAAGAAGAAAGAAGGAAGAAGGAAGAAGGAAGAAAGAAGAAGGAAGAAGGAAGAAGGAAGAAGGAAGAAGGAAGAAGGGGTTTAGCGATCTAGGAGAGAAGGAAAAATCTGGCGTTGTCTGAGTTTTAAGCTGTTAATATGTCCGGGCCCTTTCTTTCGACTACTATAATTTAAAGTTAGAAGGTAGAAGGGAAGAGATTTTTGAATAATTAATAATACGGGTGATGTATTGGGGAAAATATCTAGTTCCTCTCTCTATTGCGAATGTCGCAATAGTCGTTTCATTTTGTGAAGCACCGTAATTTGAGGTCTGTGGTGGAGAAAATATCTAGCTCCCCTCTATTGCCACATCCGCAATAGTCAAATCATTTTGTGAAGCGCATAACTTGAGAGTGTGTCGTAGGGAAATATCTATTCCCCCTCTCTATTGCCACATCCGCAATAGTCAAATCATTTTGTGAAGCGCATAACTTGAGAGTGTGTCGTAGGAAAAATATCTATTCCCCCTCTCTATTGCCACATCCGCAATAGTCAAATCATTTTGTGAAGCGCATAACTTGAGAGTGTGTCGTAGGAAAAATATCTACCTCCCCTCTTTATTGCCACATCCGCAATAGTCAAATCATTTTGTGAAGCGCATAACTTGAGAGTGTGTCATAGGGAAAATATCTACCTCCCCTCTTTATTGCCACATCCGCAATAGTCAAATCATTTTGTGAAGCGCATAACTTGAGAGTGTGTAGTAGGGAAATATCTACTCCCTCTCTATTGCCACATCCGCAATAGTCAAATCATTTTGTGAAGCGCATAACTTGAGAGTGTGTAGTAGGGAAAATATCTACCTCCCCTCTTTATTGCCACATCCGCAATAGTCAAATCATTTTGTGAAGCGCATAACTTGAGAGTGTGTAGTAGGGAAAATATCTACCTCCCCTCTTTATTGCCACATCCGCAATAGTCAAATCATTTTGTGAAGCGCATAACTTGAGAGTGTGTAATAGGGAAATATCTACCTCCCTTCTTTATTGCCACATCCGCAATAGTCAAATCATTTTGTGAAGCGCATAACTTGAGAGTGTGTAATAGGAAAATATCTACTCCCTCTCTATTGCCACATCCGCAATAGTCAAATCATTTTGTAAAGCGCATAACTTGAGAGTGTGTAATAGGGAAATATCTATTCCCCCTCTTTAGTTGCGAATATGGCAATAGTCAAATCACATAACTTGAGAGTGTGTAATAGGGAAATATCTATTCCCCCTCTCTATTGCCATATCCGCAATAGTCAAATCATTTTGTGAAGCGCATAACTTGAGAGTGTGTAGTAGAGAAAATATCTATTCCCCCTCTCTATTGCCACATCCGCAATAGTCAAATCATTTTGTGAAGCGCATAACTTGAGAGTGTGTAGTAGAGAAAATATCTACCTCCCCTCTCTATTGCCACATCCGCAATAGTCAAATCATTTTGTGAAGCGCATAACTTGAGAGTGTGTAGTAGAGAAAATATCTACCTCCCCTCTCTATTGCCACATCCGCAATAGTCAAATCATTTTGTGAAGCGCATAACTTGAGAGTGTGTCGTAGGAAAAATATCTACTTCCTCTCTCTAGTGCGGATGTGGCAATAGTCATTAGTCAAAACTGCTATAATTTTTGCCCAGGTGCTTACTTTCCCATCTATGGACGAACAAATCTATTAAGCTGTTTAACCAATAAATGTACAGTTGTGGAAGGATTATCATTAACAGGATTAGGTGGATTATATTGCTCTAATAACTTCTCAGCATTTTTAATTGCTTGAAGTTGCTTATTTTTCAATATTTCATACATTTCCTTACTATTTTTCTCATATTTTTTATTCAGCTTCTCAGTTAAAGCTTTTTTATAATCTTTGCGAGACATGGCGGTATCTCGATATTCAAAATGTAACAAATACCAAATTTCAAATGCTTCATTTGAATAAGCAACTTTAATATCATTACTTTTAGCATATTCTATAGCTTGATTAAAATTTTTTACCGGAAATGAATCACGGTCAAATACACACCATACTTGATTGTAATTACCGTCTTATTTCATAATCTTAAGAGCTTCTTTGACCAAACTAATTGTATTTTGACCTAATCCTTTCACATCAATCACATCTTTAGGGACGAGAAAACTCCGAAAATAATTGGGTTCCGTTTCTTTTCCCTCACAAACTATCAAAAAACGCTCAATAACTTCTCGTGTTACTACTGTTTCATTTCTTGAATAACGACTATATTTACTTTTCCCAGAATGTTGATAATTTCTCTTATATTCTTTTTTTTTAGCCATTTTTTTCAAATAATTCAGTGAAATTACCAAGAAAAGGTATAGCTCCATATTTACCATTAATATAATCACTTTCAAAAGTCGTATCATTCGGTACTTTGTATTCAACTAAAGAATATAAATCAGTCGCTCCCTGCTGATTTTTTTCTGTAAACCATATCTGGTCTCGTCTAAAAATTTTATTACTGAGTAAGTTAGTATCGTGAGTCGTAAAAATAAGTTGGGCGTTTTTAGGATTTTTTTTATTAGAGTTAAATAAATCAATAATTGCGCGAGTGATGAATAGTAATGGACTGTTTCATCCTAAATTTTGCAATAGTAAATTTTTAATAGATAACTTCTTCTAGTTGTAATAACAAATCTAAAGCACTATTTTAGCTGAAACAGTCTAGTAGGGAAAAATTATAGTCCGATAACAATTAGAAATCATTTATAAAAAATTTCAGGATATATCAAAACTCTGAAGCTTTTACCGAATAATTAATAATTAATAATTAAATAATGAAGGTTTAAAGCCTCCCTTTTTAAGGGAAAAAAGCGGTCTCCGGATGGCGTTTTGCTCCGCAACATATAAAGCGGAGCGGCTCTGATAAGAGCGGGTCTCGGAGCCATATCCAATCGACCAAGAGAAGAAATAATATCTCCTTATATTCAATCAAGAGCGGTTTTAACCAGAGGTAATTATCAATTATCCATTATCAATTAATGAACCCTATTCCCTGTTTCCTAAATTAAAAGATATTTTTACCGAGAAATTGTGGGTATGCGCCTTCCCTTTTAAGGGGATAAAAAAAGAAAAAATTCCTTATGTTAAGCCTCGTTATTGTAGGAGGTACTGATAACTGATAACTGAAATGACCCGCAACTGAAATAGGATTACTATATATATTTAGAATAGATAAATTATCATTTCCAGGAGTTTTGCTATAGTATAGAAATACTCAAGAAAAAAACCATAGAAATGACATCAGAAAAAGAATCCCTAAATGAACCAATAACAACTAACTCCATAACCCCCTGGTGGTTAAAAATATGGCAACAACAAAAAGAAAATATTAAAGTTTTGGCGATCGCTTTATCTTTATCTTTATTAGTCAGAATATTCATTGCAGAGCCAAGATATATACCTTCAGACTCAATGATACCTACCTTAGAAGTCGGCGATCGCCTAGTAGTGGAAAAAGTATCTTATTATTTTCATCCACCGGTAGCAGGGAATATTATTGTTTTTCAACCACCCCAACAGTTACAGCGCTATGGTTATGCTAAAAATCAAGCTTTTATCAAAAGAGTTATTGGCCTGCCAGGAGATACTATTAAAATTGAGAATGGTTTAGTTTATATAAATGACCAACCCCTGACTGAAAATTATATTGCTGAACCCCCTGAATATACTTTACCAATTTCAATCAAAGTTCCTGATAATCAATACTTTGTGATGGGAGATAACCGCAATAATAGTAATGACTCTCATGTTTGGGGTTTTTTGCCTAAGAAAAATATTATAGGTAGGGCTATATTTCGTTTTTGGCCTTATCCAAGATTTGGACCATTAATTAATTAGGGAGTAGGGATCAATAATTAATAATTAATAATTAATAATTAATAATTCTTTCCTTTATAAAGAAGAGGATTGACTAAAAGGAAAGTTGTTCTTTTTATCCGTTTAAAAGGGAAGGCTTTAAACCACAATTTTTCGGTGAATAGTCTTTCAATAATTAGGGTTTGCTGATTAAATATCAAAGCATTGACTGATATTGGTTGTAGCATTTTTTGGTCTCAAAAAGCTAGTATTTTTGGACAATTATGGCAGAAAAATTAAGGGACAATTTTTACTCTTACCTCCTCACTAATTCCCTTTTTTCCTGTCTCCTGTCTCCTGTCTCATACCCCAGCAAAAAGACTTTCCATACGCAAACCCTAATTATTAGGGTAATCTCTCTTTTTAGTCAAACAGACATAACAAATGAAAATCTTTTAATCACTCAAATTCTTTTTAAAATTCTTTGTTTCACACTTGCGATAAAACCTCAAAAATAACACCTCGAAGCTAATTCCTTACCATTGTTGTTTATCTAAAACAGAAGGTAAACTTAGTTTAGGAAATCTGTAGAACGTATCTCCTTGTTCATCAACTTCTAAAGTTGCAGTAAAAACTTGTACTTGACCTTCTAGATATTTCTGAGCTATTTGAGCATCAACTTTAGCAGCTGCAGCTAATTGAATCAAAGAAATTTTACCATTTTGCAATTCTAGTAATTTGTAAAAAGCATCATCTAAAATACGCTGTTGTTGTCTATCATTAGATATATTAACAATAAATGCACCTAATATAACCCCTAATCCTGTGAGTATTACGAATTCGATAATAGCCATTCGATCAAAAATAGAAAAATAGTAAAAAAGTAAAAAGTAATAAATCAGAATAAAAAATAAAACTATGGATATATAGTAAAACTCTTTTTGCCTATTAAGCTTGTTAACCCTAATGCTATAAAATAAATGAATATTTATTTTATTTACCCTAGTTATCCTAAATTTTTCCTATTTTTATCCCACATTCCGCACGTCAACTTGTAACATCAAAAGTAGTATACAATTTCTATTATTTGTAAATATTTATACTGTACAAATTACTTCTCAAAAGTCAAATTCTCAGTTAAATATTAAGCATAAATACTTGCTATACATGATTAGTCAATCACGGCAGCTATGATTTTCTTCTAAAATTCTGTCTCCAGTATAGCTGTCTCCTGACTCCTTCTTCGGTTGCTACGTTTTGTCGTGCGGAATGTAGGTTTTATAGCTAGAATTTTTCATTAGAGTAATTGGCAACTTAATCTTAAAATTTCAAGATGATTTTAGTAGCTAAATTATCCAATTACTCTAAATTTTAGGATAAATTTTACCTAATTATTTTAAGCTTCAGGTTCGACAAGATTTTCTAATCCAGCAACTACCTTAGCAGAAATAATTTTGTCTCCTTTAGCTAATTTTTCCAAAACCTTTTTCCCTTCCACCACATAACCAAAAACCGTATAACGACCATCCAGTAAATTTACTCCTGCAGGGGTTAATTCTGGTTGGAATAAGAAAAAGAAAAATTGAGAAGAACCACCATCATTTTCAGATTCAGGACGAGCCATTGCCACCGTACCATAAGCAGAAAAAGGCAGAACAGGTTGTTCCCGAAAACGACCAATTTCTTCTAAAGTAAAACTATATATTGGTTCCTCATCTCCCTTGACCAAAATTTCCAGTGGGATATTACGGTACTCACCACTATCAGGGTCAATAAAACCAACTTCTGGGCCAGGAGGGTCTCCAGTTTGCAAAACATAAGACTGTTCTGAGCGAATAAACTCTAGACCATCGTAAAAACCCCTCTGAACTAAATCTACAAAATTGCCAGCAGTAATAGGGGCACTATAACCATCAACAACCAAAGTCAAAGAACCCTTTTCCGTTTCCATCTCAATAGTAGCGCGACCTTTCAGTTGAGGTAAATTAGCAAACTCTGAAGAAACCTCAAACGGAAATCCTTCTAGCATCAACTCTTCAAGCTGACCCACTAATGCCAGTAGTTCTGCCCGTTGCTTCAATACTTGTTCCCCATCTTTAGCTTCAGCAACTTCTCGAATATTAATAATGCCCTGATTGAGTTGCTCAATTATGGCCTCTGCCTCAGATTGTTTCGACTCAGAAACACTAGCTAATAACTTAGACTTACTAATATTAATAACCCTTGATGCAGCAGCAATATCACTACTAACAGAGGACCAACGTTTTCCTCGCAGTCTATTAGCAATATCTTCCAGACTGCTTTGTATTTTACGCACTGGTTCATTGTCTATCGGTAGAGCATACCTTAATAATGCCTGACCATCGGTAATCGGATCGCCTTGGGGCAAACGACTTTCACGAGTTGTTGTGCCACCACCAAAGTCCCACCAAGCAGCACTAAGACCAACAGACAAAGTGAAAAGTAACAGTGCTAGGATGCCAGTTTTAAGCAAGCGTTTACAAGTGTTAATTACGGAATTGTGTAGATTTAGCATATTTATCAATTTTTATCAAAACGTTAGCTTTTATACCCGCACCATAGCTACCCTATGGTTTCCTATGGGAATGCTAATCAATGTTGATATTTACACAGAATATGTTAGAATGTAAACGTAAGAATTAGCAAGCAGTAAATGGTTGAAAAAGCTTACAAGTTTAGGTTCTATCCTACTCCAGAACAGGAAAACCTGTTAAGGAGGACTTTAGGCTGTGTTCGACTGATCTACAACAGAGCTTTAGCTGCCAGAACTCAAGCCTGGTATGAACACAAGGAAAGAGTAAGCTACAAGCAAACTTCAGCTATGCTGACGAATTGGAAAAAGCAGGAAGATTTAGATTTCCTCAAAGAAGTCAGCAGTGTCCCATTACAGCAAGGCTTGAGACATCTACAAACTTCTTTCACTAACTTCTTTAGTGGACGGGCTCTTTATCCTAACTTTAAGAAAAAGCGCGCCGGGTGGTAGTGCTGAATTTACTAGGTCTGCATTTAAGTGGAAAGATGGTCAAGTCTATCTAGCGATCGGGTGTTGAACCATTACCTATCAGATGGAGTAGGCAATTACCACCAGGTTGTACGCCTAGTACAATTACCGTAAAACTTAGCCCCAGTGGTAGGTGGTCTGTATCTTTGAGAGTTAATGACATCAGAGATTTGAGCCTCAAGCCAACTCAGAAACAAGTAGGGATAGACTTAGGTATTACCAGCCTCTTAACTACCAGTGATGGGGAAAAATTTGCTAACCCTAAAAATTTCAACAAGTTACACAAAAAACTCCGGTTAGCCCAGAAGTCACTCTCGCGTAAGACTAAAGGCTCAAATAACTATCAAAAAGCTAGACTTAAAGTAGCTAAGATACATACAAAGATTAAAGACTCAAGACTTGACTACACCCATAAGCTAACTACTCAACTAATCAGAGAAAACCAAAGGATAGTAGTTGAGGATTTAGCAGTAAAAAACATGGTCAAGAATCATAACCCACCCCCATCCCCTCCCGGGAGGGGAGCAAGAGGGGTGGGTAGTGATGCTAACTGGTCCGAATTAGTCAGACAGTTAGAATACAAGGCTGAATGGTATGGACGAGAATTAGTCAAAATTGATCGATATTTCCCTAGTTCTAAACGTTGCTCTAATTGTGGTCATGTAGTAGAGAAATTGCCTCTAAATATCAGAGAGTGGGATTGTCCAGAGTGTAGCAGTCACCACGATCGAGATATCAATGCAAGTATAAACATTTTGGCTGCCGGGCAGGCAGTGTCAGTCTGTGGAGCACGCTTTTAGACCCGAAGGGAGTAAATCCCGGAAGGCAGGTGCATTGAAGCAGAAAGCCCTAACCTGTGATGGTTAGGAATCCCGCGCTCTCCTGTAAGGGAGCGTAGGGAGGATGTCAATCCCTTACTAATATTACATGGCTGTCCACAGTCTTAAACAAGTCAGAAGTTTTTTGGGACTTGCAGTTTACTAATATACTAATCAGGTTTTGCCATATTAGTATCGTTTGTGTAAATACGGCTAGCCGATTAAATTTAAAAGTCTTGACAGATAAAGGCTTTAGCATTTTTGGAATTGAAAAAAGTACCAGGTTTTCGGTGTAAAAAGCTCAAAAAGTTAGCATTTTGGGCAGACAAAAGCAGAGAAATCAAGGGACAAATATATCCGACTATCTCCTCTATAATTCCTTGTTCCTCCTAACTACTCTCTACTACCTTACTCCTTAACAAGATTTTTTAATAATCCCTAAATAATTCTGTGTATGTACTTAACAGGAATTTTGAGCAACCTTCCAAAAACGTTTCCCTAATCAAGGAAGGGTTGGACAACCCAATTATTTTGATAAGATTTTTAGGGACAAAAATTAGGTGATTATGAATGAGTTGGTAAAAATTTCTTTCTACTCCCACAATATTCAACCATTATTTCAACTCCCGAATCTTTGCTCCTAACGAATAAACTCCTTCAAATATTTATAGAGAGTATAGAGAGTATTGTACGATGTCTAATGTTAAGTTCTAATCTGATAATTTAATTAAAAACCGCAATAACGTTGTTATATGATTTCTAGTAATGATTTTCGCCCCGGTGTGACTATTGAATTAGATGGTTCCGTTTGGCGGGTAGTAGAATTTCTGCACGTTAAACCAGGTAAAGGTTCTGCTTTTGTCCGAACAAAGCTCAAAAATTCACAAACTGGTAGTGTAGTGGAACGAACATTTAGAGCTGGAGAAACAGTACCTCAAGCTACTTTGGACAAGAGAGAAATGCAGCACACCTATAAAGATGCTGACCAATTTGTGTTTATGGATATGGAAACTTTTGAAGAGGCCAGTTTAAGTTCAGAGCAAATTGGTGAGGGTGTTAAGTATCTAAGCGAAGGTATGGAGGTTAATGTTATTAAGTGGGGCGAACAAATAATAGAAGTGGAACTACCCAAATCAGTAGTTTTAGAAGTAACTGAAACTGACCCTGGTGTTAAAGGAGATACTGCTACTGGTGGTAGTAAACCTGCTATTGTCGAAACAGGTGCTCAAATTATGGTTCCTTTATTTATATCTAAGGGAGAACGAATTAAGATAGATACTCGAAATGATTCTTACTTGGGTAGAGAGTAATAGCAGAAAACTAGATTTATTAGTATAAGTCAAGTTATACATTGATTGTGTAATTTTGAGGTCTGTTTACGGGGGTTAATAAATGTGCGGAACTATCTCGCACAAAGCCCCTTTAGCAGATTCTAATACCATTTCTCAAAAACTTTTCAACCCACATTCCGCAAACCATAAATATAGCAAAGTTTTTGATAATTGATATTAAGATGTAATTAAAATAGGGAGAAAAGAGAAGAAATAATAATTCCTGTAATTACAATTTATTTTAATTTTGGTTGTATTAATAAGTCTAATTCAGTATCCCTAGCAGCCAATAATGCTCCTATTTTTCATCTAAAATCCTACATTTTTTATTAATAAAAAGTATTAATTCTGCTCAAATTTAAATCTCAAGTTAACTTCTGTAAGTAAAAAAAATTATGGCTTTAAAATTCACACTTCTACATCTATACTAAAACAGTAATAAACTCTTCTTTTTATACAAAATTAATTGAGTTTAATGGCGATTAAGTGAGGATATAAAAACAGTGCAATTAGATTTACATCAACTGCGAGAACTACTAACAGCAATAGACCAAACTAATATTTCGGAGTTGACTTTAAAAAGTGGAGATTTGGAATTAACAGTACGTAAAGGAACTCCACTTAGCGATCGCCTCCCATTACCTTCTTCTGATCAGACTGATGCTTCCGAATTTGTTTCTCCTGGTGCTGCCCCATTAGACACAACAGCGACCAAAACTGTTACTATGACTCCAGGAACACCTCCTACAGTCTCTAGCAAATTTGAAGAAATTTTATCTCCAGTTGTGGGCACTTTTTACCGCGCTCCCGCTCCTGATGAACCATCATTTGTAGAAGTGGGTGATCGAGTTACTTCTGGTCAAATAGTTTGTATTATTGAAGCGATGAAAGTTATGAATGAGATTGAAGCAGAGGTATCTGGACAAATAGTGGAAATTTTAATCGAAAATGGAGAACCTGTAGAGTACAATCAACCTTTAATGTTAGTTGACCCTAACTAGGATTTGCGTATGGAAAGTCTTTTGGTGGGGGTAGGGGGTAGGTAGTAGGGAGTAATATCATGTCCGGTTGAATAATTAGACAATGGTTGTCCGAAGGCAGGAGGCAGGAGGCAGGAGGCAGAAGGTTTTCTTTCATTGTCACCTTAATTTTATACACGCTCCGATGCTACCGGACATGATATAAGGAGTAGTTAGGAGGTAGAATAAATGGGAATTACAGAGTCAGTGGCCAAAATAATAGTCAGAGTGATTTTTCGGCCGCGTGCTTCGTTGAAAATCCTCACTTTTTTAACCATTACTTGCTGAAAAGCTCATACTTTTTCCAGACATAAATTGCCTCAAACCAATATCAGTCAATACGCGTGATAATTAATTAGGGTTTGCTGATTAAATCTTAAATAATTAGGGTTTGCGCTCAAAAGTCTTTTTGTGGAGGTAGGGAGTAGGGACTCACCCCTCGCCCCTCCCCCTCCCAGGAGGGGAGTAGGGAGTAGTTAGGAGTTAAGAGAGATAGGAGTGAAAGAGGAGTTGGCCGGAAAAAGAGTAAGAGTGATTCTTCTATCATTCATAGTTAGCCAAAAATGCTCAACTTTTGAACCTCAGTAGCCTAAAAGTTCGCACATGCCTGATACCTAAAAACCCTAAAACCAATATCATTCAATGCTTCTATATTTAATCAGCAAGCCCTAATTACCAGATAAAGGTAAGTGCCTTTTTGGGTCTGAAATACCTTGGTTTTCAGCTATTAATGCTCAAAAATTTACCATTTTAGGCGCATCGTTGGGCAAAAAGAATTACTTTCCTACTCCCCTACTCCCCTACTCCCCCGCTCCCCTACTCCTTAAAAAAGACTTTTTCAGCAAGCCCTAATTACCAGATAAAGGTAAGTGCCTTTTTGGGTCTGAAATACCTTGGTTTTCAGCTGTTAATGCTCAAAAATTTACCATTTTAGGCGCATCGTTGGGCAAAAAGAATTACTTTCCTACTCCCCTACTCCCCTACTCCCCTACTCCCCTACTCCCCTACTCCCCTACTCCCCTACTCCCCTACTCCCCTACTCCCCCGCTCCCCTACTCCTTAAAAAAGACTTTTTCAGCAAGCCCTAATTACCAGATAAAGGTAAGTGCCTTTTTGGGTCTGAAATACCTTGGTTTTCAGCTGTTA
>NZ_JAAHHG010000317.1:0-4514 GCF_010692555.1 Okeania sp. SIO3B5
GTTGGTTGGGAGGGATTATCAAACTCTCCTTTTTCTAAGGGAAGTTGGGGGGAATTATCAAACTCCCCCCTTTCTAAAGTTGGTTGGGAGGGATTATCAAACTCTCCTTTTTCTAAGGGAAGTTGGGGGGAATTATCAAACTCCCCCCTTTCTAAAGTTGGTTGGGAGGGATTATCAAACTCTCCTTTTTCTAAGGGAAGTTGGGAGGGATTATCAAACTCTCCTTTTTCTAAGGGAAGTTGGGGGGAATTATCAAACTCCCCCCTTTCTAAAGTTGGTTGGAAGGGATTATCAAACTCTCCTTTTTCTAAGGGAAGTTGGGGGGAATTATCAAACTCCCCCCTTAGAAAGGGGGGTTGGGGGGGATCGTCTTGTTCTAAAAAGAAACCATGAGTTGCCAGAACTAATTTTTTCGGACATTTACCATTAGTTAAATGAGTTTTTAAAGCATCATTTTGTAATAGAGGTTTGACTTGAAATTCGGTAGCAACAGCTTGAGCAATTTCTCTAGTCATCGGAACTGGTAAAAATCGTTCTTCATCCTCTTGCCCGAAAGTTTCAATAATTTCACTTTTCAGAGAATTTAAGTTAATAGATAAGTCTGTTTTTTCCTCTTTACTAAAGGAAGTTGGGGAAATTTCTAAGCCCCCTTTATTAAGGGGGGTTGGGGGGATTTCTACAGATAAATCAAAATTCGGATCGGCAATAACTAAAGACTCAGAGGCAGTAGGTTTGGGTTGATTTTTATGTCGTAATAAATCCCTACCCGCTGTTAAATAGGTAATTTGATATTTGTCAATAAATAATTGATTATTTTCTCCATCTACGGGTAAAATTTCAAACGGAATTAGAGTTAATTTGCCGTCGGGAAAAATAAATAATTTTTCGCCTTGTAAGTATTTTTTTAGGGGTTGAAAAACTGTGGTTGTTAATTCAATAAATGGATTTGATGGATTTGACGCTTTAGATGTTTTTGGTTTCCAATTTTTCGTACTGGGAGCCATATTTTCTAGGTTGACTGGGGAAATAGTTTGACGCACCAGGCGAATTAAATTATCAATTTTTTCTGCTGCTCCTAAGTCAATCATCTGCACTTTTTCTGGTTTTTTAGCAGGTAAGATAAAAGCTAGATAATGAGGAGTTTGATATTTATTAGTAGTAAAGTCATAGACAGGAAAATAAGCAAATTCAATTAAGGTACTATTTTCCGGTAATTCTGAAGCAACCTCTTGGCGATCGACTAATTGATTTTCCAGGTTCATTTCTGGCACTTCAGCAGAGAGCTTTTTTTGTAAAGTTTCGACTTCAATGTATAGTTCCTTCAGGAGTTTTCTATTAGGTTCGAGGCGAGATGAATTTTCGGGTAAGTAAAGAGAAGACTGCAAATTAACAATTTGTTTCCACAGAGAACGATATTTTTCAAAAGAGTCTTGGAGGTGGGGGTAGCGATCGCTATTTATTGCTGCATTGAAAGCTGCATCAGCAGCGTTACTGATGGCTTTACGTTTTAAGACTAAATCTAAAGCGGTGTGAATAACATCTAATTTTTCTGGAGATTTTTCTAGGGGATAAAAGTGTTGATAGATGAGGGAAAGTAAAATATATTGTGTGGTTCTAATATTGTCTAGAAAAAGCATTCTGTCATTTTCCGAACTGCCTAAAAATTCCTGATTCATCAAGCGATGTTCTACTTCTGTAGCTTCTTTGAAGAATTTTAGAGCTTCTTGATAGTGGTTAGTTGTAGCACATACTCCAGCTAGGTTGTTTAAGCTACGAACCAAGTCAAAATGGCCTCCAGTAAACAAACGTTTAGTTATGGCTAAAGCATTTTGGAAAAGAGCTTCAGCTTCACTATATTTTTCTTGAATAAAATAGAGCAAACCAAGGTTGTTTAAGTTGCTAGCTACATCAGGATAGTCTCCAATCAATAAATGTTCATAAATATCTAAAGCCTTTTTGAAAATATGTTCAGCTTCACTATATTTTCCCTGATTAAGGTATATCAAACCTAGGTTGTTTAAGGTAGTAGGCAAATAAGGATGCTTTGTTTCAAACAAACGTTTATAAATAGCTAAAGCATCTTGAAAAAGAGGTTCAGCTTCACTATATTTTCCTTGCTTATCGTACACCGTAGCGAGGTTATTTAAGCTGCGAGCTATATCAAGATTGCCTATTTTAAAGAAGGGTTTATAAATCTGTAAAGCCTTTTTGAAAATATTTTCAGCCTTATCATATTTTCCTTGATTCTTGTAGAGCAAACCTAGGTTATTTAAGGTAGTAGCCACAACAGGATGGTTTTCGGTAAATAAACGTTCATAAATAGCTAAAGCATCTTGAAAAAGAGGTTCAGCTTCACTATATTTTCCTTGATTATTGTAGAGCATAGCTAGATTGTTTAGGCTAACTGCTACATCAGGACGGTCTGTTTTAAACAGACTTTTTCTCATGGCTAAAGCCTTTTGGAAAAGAGGTTCAGCTTTACTATATTTTCCTTGATTGCTGTAAAGCATAGCTAGGCAGTTTAAGCTAGTAGCTACATCAGGATGGTCTGTTTTAAACCAATGTTTATAAATAGCTAAAGCCTTTTGGAAAAGAGGTTCAGCTTCACTATATTTTCCTTGATTATTGTAGAGTAAACCTAGGCCGTTTAAGCTAGTAGCTGTCTCAGGATTGTCTTCACCAAATAAACGTTTTATCATAGCTAAAGCCTCTTGAAAAAGAGGTTCAGCTTCAATGTATTTTCCTTGATTATTGTAGAGCAAAGCTAGGTCGTTTAAGCTAGTAGCTACATCAGGATAATCTGTTTCTTTAAACAAATTTCTTCTCATCGCTAAAGCATTTTGGACAAGAGGTTCAGCTTCAGTGTATTTTCCTTGAATAAGATAGATTAAAGCTAGGCCGTCTAAGCTATTAGCCACATAAGGATTGTCTCCATTAAACAAACGTTTTGTCATTGCTAACGTCTCTTCATAAAGAGGTTCAGCTTCACTATATTTTCCTTGAGAATGGTAGAAAAAAGCTAGGCTGTTTAAGCTATTGGCAACATCAAGATGGTCTGTTTTAAACAAACATTTTTTCATAGCTAAAGATTCTTGAAAAAGAGGTTCAGCTTCACTATATCTTTCTTAATTATTGTAGAGCAAAGCTAGGTTGTTTAGGCTATTAGCAATATCAAGATGGTCTGTTTTAAACAAACGTTTTCTCATGGCTAAAACATCTTGAAAAAGAGGTTCAGCTTCACTATATCTTTCTTGATTATTGTAGAGCAAAGCTAGGCCATTTAAGCTAGTAGCAACAAGAGGATGGTCTCTTTTAAATAAACGTTTATAAATAGCTAAAGCATCTTGAAAAAGAGATTCAGATTCACTATATCTTTCTTGATAAGAGTATAAGTAAGCTAAGTTGTTTAAGCTATTAGCAACAAGAGGATGGTCTGTTTTAAATAAACGTTTTATCATAGCTAAAGCCTCTTTAAAAATAGGTTCAGCTTCACTGTATTTTCCTTGGGAATAGTATAAGTAAGCTAGGTTATTTAAGCTGTTAGCTATTTCAGAATTTTCATTTCTCCAGATTTGTCTAGCTAAATCTAAAGATTGTTTAGTTAATTCAATAGCTTCATCGAATTGACCTTGTTTTTTTAGTATATTAATTCTTCCTCTTAAACTAAAGTAAGTTGCTTGTTCTCCTACATTTGAAAAAAAATCACCTAACTGTTCAAAGAAATTCATTTTTGTTACCTCTTTTTATATGCTGATGCTTCAGTAATAATGTTGTGATTCTAGTTTTTAAACCTAAAAGCAGGAAACCCAACATTTTTTATCAAAAGTAATGCAGTGGCGAACGGGCGAATGTGTCGAGTAGATGGCAAATAAAAAATCAGACTATTTCTACTTCTGCCATTAATTCCTGAGTAAAACGAGTTTTTTTTCAAATCATCAATACCAAACATAACTTCTAACTCCTGACGACTCATTTCTGGTAATTTTTCTAAGACATATAGTCTGGAATATGGGAAATAATTAGTTGGGTTTACCCGTAGGGTAAGCTACGCTAACGTTGCCTCAACCCAACCTACAATTTAAGTTAATTCAAATTAGCAATAGCTTGTCGCACTTGCTCAATTTCTAACTCTAAAATTTCCGCAATTTCTTCAACGGAAAAGCCTTTTTTTAATAATCCAGGAATGACCTTTAATTTTCCTTCAATTTCTCCCTCTGCTTTTGATTCTGCCATTAATTCCTGAGCAAAACGGGTTTTTTTCAAATCATCAATACCAAACATAGCTTCTAACTCCTGACGACTCATTTCTGGTAATTTTTCCAATACAATAGTCTGGAATACGGGAAATAATTAGTTGGGTTTTGTTGCCTCAACCCAACCTACAATTTAAGTTAATTCAAATTAGCAATAGCTTGTCGTACTTGCTCAATTTCTAATTCTAAAATTTCGGCAATTTCTTCAACAGAAAAGCCTTTTCTTAATAAACTAGGAATAACTTCCAATTTTCCTTCCAA
>NZ_JAAHHG010000317.1:4614-11695 GCF_010692555.1 Okeania sp. SIO3B5
TAAGTTAATTCAAATTAGCAATAGCTTGTCGTACTTGCTCAATTTCTAATTCTAAAATTTCGGCAATTTCTTCAACAGAAAAGCCTTTTCTTAATAAACTAGGAATAACTTCCAATTTTCCTTCCAATTTTCCCTCAGTTTTGGATTCTGCTATTAATTCCTGAGCAAAACGGGTTTTTTTCAAATCATCAATACCAAACATAGTTTCTAACTCCTGACGACTCATTTCTGGTAATTTTTCTCAGACATATAGTCTGGAATACGAGAAATAATTAGTTGGGTTTTGTTGCCTCAACCCAACCTACAATCTAAGTTAATTCAAATTAGCAATAGCTTGTCGTACTTGCTCAATTTCTAATTCTAAAATTTCGGCAATTTCTTCAACAGAAAAGCCTTTTCTTAATAAACTAGGAATAACTTCCAATTTTCCTTCCAATTTTCCCTCAGTTTTGGATTCTGCTATTAATTCCTGAGCAAAACGGGTTTTTTTCAAATCATTCATACTAAACATTGCTTCTAACTCCTGACGACTCATTTCTGGTAATTTTTCTAGAACAATAACTGACAATAGGTTTAAAAGTTGTAACCGATAACTTTCCTCGGTAAACTGCTGTTTTACTCGATTAATTAATACGGTTACTCTCTCCAAAAATTGTTTCTTCCTTGCTACAACTAATTGAATGATTTGTACGCCTAAAGGAGTTGTTTCACTCACTTCTAATTCATTCAAATAGATGCGCTTGACAAGTGGAGAATCTAAAAAGGGTTGAACTGATTCTCTTTGTCTTTCTGTTGGTTCCATACTACGACTTTTAAATATAATCATAGCACGCCACCTTAAGTCCGGTTCGTTGTCTCTAAGATAGGTAAAAATCTCGGAGAATAAACGTAAATAAATTTTGCTGTCTTTTTGAAATTGTACCTCCTTAATTAATGAATAATGAATAATGAATAATGAATAA
Source organism: Okeania sp. SIO3B5 (assembly GCF_010692555.1). Classification (GTDB taxonomy): domain Bacteria; phylum Cyanobacteriota; class Cyanobacteriia; order Cyanobacteriales; family Microcoleaceae; genus Okeania. The sequence goes on from NZ_JAAHHG010000317.1 coordinate 5,577, forward strand.
TGAAAACTATCTCTAATTATTAATTATTAATTATTAATTATTAATTATTAAGGTTTTCTGGTAATTCTCCCCACAACTGAAAGAAGGTTTCAGGTAAGTCTTGGAAAATTCGATAAAATATATGGTCAGTTTTCATTCACTAAATATTCTATTTATCTTTCTAATTTTTAACAGTTAATAATCTGCCTTGCACAGATTCTAAGATTGAATCTCTAATAAAAGCACTGGAATTAATAATTTATATGCCAATTAACTCCCCTGTTCCATTCAATTATGCCGTAATATTAGGACTAATTTCTACGCTTCTTACTTCTGGTTCATTAGTCATAGTTAAATGCAGAATATCCTCTTTTTCAAAATAAGTCATTTTGGCTTTATTCATAAATTGTAAATCTCCCATTGTTTAAACGAAACTTTATTTGTTGACGAGTTGTGGCATGAACAGTTATCGGTGTAATAGAATTTTCAGAACTTTCATAAGGAATTACAACTAAATCCCGATTATGTTTACCTACAACTATTTGCTTTCCTTTTACTGTATCGTAATATCTTTCTCCAGAAAATCGGACAATTCTTTCAAGCTGCTGTAATTCAAACCCTCTTAAATTAGCTCGATACTTCATATAATCTGTCTAGATAATTTCTCTCATAAAATAGTTGAGCAAACTCCTTAATTCGATAAAATATATGGTCGGTTTTCATTTTGTATTAAGTTGAGTGAAAAACCGGGTTTCTCAGAAATTTAGGCTGTAATTAAATATTTATATCGCATCAATTTACAATTATTTTTATTCACATGATTCAACAAACTTGCTAGATGTTCTGTTTGTAATTCTAATGGCTCATCTTCAGGTTTAGGTAGCCAATCTAATTGCGGTTTTTCTTGGCTAAAAACGGCGATAATTTCTTCACATCCAATAGGTGGTTGAACAACAAAAGGATCGTCTTTATCTTTAGGTAAAATCAATGTTCCCCAGGACACAGGAAAAGTCGGACTTAAAAAAGAAGGAGCAATACAATAAATTTCCCCAGAAGCAAATTTTTCGGTCACAATTAAATAGCCAGAATTATTCAGTCTAAATTTATAATTAATTTTACTCCCAACCGAAAATGATGGGCAATTAGTTTGTGGGTTGGGATTCCATTGATTATTGCTTATTCCTAGATGAGACGCATTAATTTCAGAGGCAGATTCTTCAATATAAATATTGCTACTATCTTCTGATGAGTCAGTTTTTTCAATGAAAATATTCGTATCATCCTCTGATTTTCCCCATAATGCTTGCCAAATTTCGCTCATAGTAATCCTCCAGATTTTCTCAGTATGATTATTTATTTTTGTCGTACTATTTCTAGTGAAACATCGGAATTATTTTCAGCTTGATTCAATAATTCTTGCCAAAGCTCAGTAGTTTTTTTAGGCGCAATATTTTTTATATATTCAGGAAAAATTTCTGTCTCTAACCATTTTCTAACACCTTGCCTAGTTTTCTGATATTTTCCATTGGTATTATTTTTGTCTTTGCAATTAAAACCATGTTCTATTAAAGCTGGATAGATTGTTTTATTCCAACAGTCTTTTAGAGTACTCTCTGAAAATTCATAGTCATCTTTTAATTTATTTCTTAACTGTTTCGAGTATTTTAGTTCATTGCCTGATAGTAATCTTTCTTTAAAAGCAATTGCATTATTACCATACAAATGCAACTCCTTTACCATCTGATCGAGAAATTGATTTTCCCAGCCTTCATAAGATTTATTCATAGGTATCAGTATTGGTGAAGTTATTTTGAACAAAATATAACAAATGTATTTATTGAGCGTCAATAACTATCTACAAAAATCTACATTTTTCTATATAATTCTCTTTGGCTCTATACATATTTATCCTATTCAGTTGTTAATCTAAAAATTTCGATATTTATCTACACCATTATTAAATAAATCAAGCTAGCATTTATTCAGAGAATAAAAATCTCTAAGTACCTAGAAAATCAAACAAAAAATAGACAGGAGAAAACCATTATGCAAGTTTTGTCTCAAGAGAAAATTGAACTGCTGAAAAAACTGGCAACTGAAACTTTTTTAAAAGCTGTAAATGCAACATTTATTGTCGTTGTTATTATTAGTAAAATTGGTCTTGCTAAAATTTCATTGATTAATGTTGTGTTCAATATTAATTTAAAAACTCATGTAGTTAAACCTTGTACTATGACTGTTGAAAAAGTTGTTGTGAAAGGAAATAAAGATGAATTATGGTTTGATGATTTGCCCGGAATTGGGGAAGATGAAAAAGATTTAAAATAAGAAGTTTTAGAGCTGTCCTAACCTTTGCTTCGACTGCTATACTTAGGGTTTGCTGAAAAAGTTTTATGAGACAGGAGACAGGAGAAATGGGAATGAGCGAGGAGGTAGGAGTAAGAATTGTCCCTTAATTTTTCTGCCCAACTATGCGCCTAAAATACTAACTTTTTGAGCGTTTTAGATGTGATACCAGGTACTTTTTAAATGCCCCAAAAATGCACTTTTTTTTATCTGTCAATGCTTTTATATTTAATCAGCAAGTTCCTACTTATGCAAGACTTCAATGATTAAGTAATTACTAGAATTCAATAAAGTTAAGAGCGATTATTAGGCAGTAAGTGTATATTATTCTTCTGTTTACTACTCCCCTACTCCCCTACTCCCCTACTCCCCTACTCCCCTACTCCCCTACTCCCCCACTCCCCCTTCTTCCTCTAATACCTACTATTAATTCTATCTCTAGCAGCTACTCCTAAAAAATATTCTATAGGTTGATCTGAATTAGAAACAACTACAAATTGATAATAACCAGAAGTTAAAGTTTTACCCCTCCATAGATTTATATTTCGATCTTCTATTAATGGTTTAGACCTACTACTATACTTTTCAGGAGGATAAATAGATAAGAAAATTTCTGGAGAATTAACTCGTAATCTGACGCGTAAAATTTGGTCTGCTTGTATCCATGCTAAGTAAATTTTACCTTCTCCTGGCTGTAAATTACCATTGACAACTTCTCTAAATGAACCTGGTGTAAAACTAATTTCTCCTAAAGATTTTCTACTTTGTAAACCTTTCATTGTATCCGTAGCGATCGCTTGCCAAATTTGACCCATGGGTAAACCAATAAAATTTTTTCCACGGGGTTGTTCTGAGAATAAATGAAAAAATCTAGCATCGGTTAAATCATTAAAAGCTGTACTACTAATATTTAATCTACTAAGTTGAGATTTCCATCGATAAATGTCATCTTTACTATAGTTTCCTAATCTACGACGAGCATCTAAACTTAGTGTTTCTAGTTTGTTAAGTAACTGGTTTGCTATTTCATACCACCGCCATTTCCATAATTTATCTTCTGAAGTTTCATCGCTCAAAGTTTGCCCTTTTTTTTGAGGATATTTAGAGTAGAAAAAGTCATCTACTAAGGGTAAAAAGAAAGACTCTTCTATACCTGCTTTTTGGAGGCGATCGCTCAATTCTTGGGGTTTCTCTTTGACAATTTTATCTTTTTGATTAGAGTTGTATTCTAACCAAAAGTTACCAGCTACCCAACCTATTCCTCCCATACTAAATATTGTTACTAATACTAATAAAATTGTTGACCAAATTGAAAATTTTTGAGTGTTATTAGTCGCGACTGGAATTTGGGAAACTGGTGTTGTTGTGACATTGGAGATTTGATCTGCGGTAATAGGTGGAGGGGAGATAGTATTTGGCGCTGCTTGGGTAGGTGCTAGATCGGTACTAGAAGCAAAATTTTCAAGGTCTGCTATAACTTGACTAACTGTGGAATAGCGATCGCTTGGTTTAGGAGCTAACATTTTGTCTAGCACGTTTCCTAAATTTGGACTAATGCTAATTTTCTTGCGCCAGTTAAAGGTTAAGTTGTGAGGATCTATTAAAAAAGAGGGTTCTTTTCCTGTCAGTAATACTAAGACTGTTGCTGCTAAAGCATATAAGTCGCTGTTGGCATTGATCATTCCTAGTCGCATTTGTTCGTCTGGTGCATATCCGACTTTTCCCAATCTTGTTGCTTGGTGCAAAATACCATGAGCATATTCAGATACTACTTTTGTTGCTGTTTCTTTGACTCCACCAAAATCTATTAATATTGGCAGTTTATCGGAGCTTCGCAGAATAATATTATCTGGGGAAATGTCGCGGTGAATGACTCCCACATTATGAATATATTCTAAGACTGGTAATATCTGTAGTAAAAATTTTGTTACTTCTGTTTCCCTAAAAAAAGTGCCTTGACGTTTGCGGTTTTCTAGTAAAGCACGATAAGTTTTACCATGTACATAATCTTGTACTAAAAATAGATATCCTTCTTTATTTAATTTAACGCGAAACATTTCTCGGAACCCGGGTATTTGTGGGTGTCGCAATTTGTAAAGTACCCCTGCTTCTCTTTCAAATAATTCTTGGGATTTTTGCAAGGCATAACTACCCTGTACTTGGGGGGCAAATTCTTTGAGTACACAGGGTTCTTGGAAACGATGGTTATCTTCTGCGAGGTAGGTGCGTCCAAAGCCACCATGTCCCAATTGTTTGACTATTTTATAGCGGTTAGTGAGTATTAGTCCGGGATATATAGGGTTATTCATAAACAGGGATAATGGCTAATTTCGGCCCAAGTTAGGATTATTTCATTATATATATTGGGTTCCTACCGTTACAAAAATTGAAGTTATAAATTTAGGGGTCATTTCAGTTATCAGTTATCAGTTAGCCTCCTGTCGGAGGAACTGCGTTAACAGTTATCAGTACCTCTACAATAAGGAGGCAAGAAAATACGGAATTCTCTTTTCTCTTGGTCGATTAGATATGGCGAGGAAACCCGCTCTTATCAGAGTCGCTCCTTTATATGTTGCGGAGCAAAACGCCATCTCTCGACCGCTTTTTATACCCTTAAAAGGGGAGGCGCATACCCACAATTTCTCGGTAAAAAAGTTAGGAATAATTTAATTCTGTTAAAAATCAGAGGTTATATTTAATTTAATCTATTATCTCTACAGGGTGGCTGATGATGTGACTGTGATAGTGGTTTTAACTAATTACCTTAAGTTCTGTAATTTTGATTTATTAATTATTGGGATTTATGAATTTATGAAAATAGTTGAAAAGTAAATTTATCTCAACGTTGGTTGAAGACCCGCGCTCTCCCGCAGGGGAGCGGAGGGATGGGAAAACCAATCAATGTTGCGCTTTCACACATAATCTGTTAAACTGTAAAAGCTCAAGTAAGTAAACAGTAGATGGTTGAAAAAGCATACAAATTTAGATTTTACCCAACTCCAGAACAGGAAAATCTGTTGCGGAGGACGTTGGGTTGTGTGCGCCTAATCTACAATAAGGCTTTAGCTGCGAGAACTCAAGCTTGGTATGAAAACAAAGAGCGAGTAGGGTATAAGCAAACTTCTGCTATGCTGACGAACTGGAAAAAGCAGGAGGATTTAGATTTCCTCACAGAAGTCAGTAGCGTCCCATTACAGCAAGGCTTAAGACATCTACAAACTGCTTTCACTAACTTTTTCAGTGGACGTGCCAAATATCCCAACTTTAAGAAAAAGCGTAATGGTGGTAGTGCAGAATTTACAAAGTCCGCATTCAAGTGGAAAGATGGTCAAATATATTTGGCTAAGTGTGCTGAACCATTACCTATTAGATGGAGTAGGCAACTGCCACAAGATTGTGTCCCTAGCACAATTACAGTGAAGCTAGACCCCTGTGGTAGATGGTCTGTTTCTTTAAGAGTCAATGATACCAGGAATTTATTGCTGAAGCCAGTTAACAAACAGATAGGCATTGACTTAGGAATCACCAGCCTCTTAACTACCAGTGATGGTGAAAAAATAGCTAACCCAAAGAATTTCAACAAGTTATACAAAAAATTAAGGCTAGCTCAAAAATCACTTTCTCGTAAAACCAAAGGTTCTAATAACTACCATAAAGCTAGACTGAAAGTAGCTAGGATACACGCAAAAATTAAAGATTCGAGGCTTGACTATACTCACAAGGTAACGACTCAACTGATTAGAGAAAATCAAACTATTGTAGTTGAGGACTTGGGAGTAAAAAACATGGTAAAA
>NZ_JAAHHG010000318.1:0-5711 GCF_010692555.1 Okeania sp. SIO3B5
GGTTCAGCTAACATAATTAGAAAGGTAAGGACACAGTTAAATTTCGATTTAACCAAGGTCTGTAGGGCAGTTTTGACTCTGCCAAAACGGTATTTTTTGGATTCTCTTTCAAAAGAATATCGTAAGCGCTTGGAGGGTGATTTTAGTCCGCTCCAAGCATACGCTTAGAATCCCCGTCTTTTTAAAGCGGGGAGAAGTCAAGATTAACTATTGCAATTTCTAAATAAATATTGTTTATGAACTTAGAACTAGACGGGAACCTGGTAATCCTAATTATTTATGCAGTCCTAGCAGGAACTTACCTTTTGGTAATGCCAGCTATAGTTTATGCTTACTTGAATATCCGTTGGTATGTTGCTAGTTCCTTTGAACGAGTCTTTATGTATTTCTTGATGTTCTTCTTCTTCCCTGGTATGTTAGTTTTGTCCCCATTTTTGAACTTTCGCCCCAGACGGCGACAAATTGAAGGTTAATGCGACGAATTGAGGCCATTGGAATAAGTGTTGGTATTTTTGCTGCTGGTGGTATCCTTTACTTTATATTTCAGGTAGTAGGAGTCAATGGTATAGAGGCTGGTATCTGGACACAAGCAGTTTTGGTCGGTGGCTTGGTTGGCTGGCTACTGACTTATTTGTTTCGGGTTACTAATAGTAATATGACCTATAACCAGCAGTTAAAAGATTATGAGGAAGCAGTAATCCAAAAGCGACTGGAAGAAATGACTCCAGAGGAGTTGGCTCAGTTGCAGGCAGAGGTTGAACAAGAAAGGGCAGCCAAGAATAAGCAGGAATAATCAGGGCTGTTTCATTCTCGATAGACACGGGGACGTGGAGACAAGCTCGACAGACACGGGGACACGGAGACACGGAGACACGGGGATGGAGGATTTTAATTTATGATTAAAATTGGACTTTTAACCCTCGATAGACACGGGGACACGGAGACACGGAGACACGGGGATGGAGGATTTTTATGATTAAAATTGGGCTTTTCATCCAAAAAAGAAGTAGGAGTGCCTATAACTGTCTCCCCATCAGGCTTTGAGAGAAACGCCAAAATTTAGAATGAAACAGCCCTGCCATTGACGGTAGGGTATTAAATCCGCAACAGAATAAATTATTTATCCAAATATTGAAAATTAAAAATGATTTCAGTTTCTCATCGCTTTGAATCTCTACGCAATTCGGAAAATGGTCGTCAGTGTGCTTTTATTCCTTTTATTACCGCAGGCGATCCAGATTTGGAAACTACGGCCAAAGCTTTGGAGGTATTGGATAATAGTGGGGCCGATTTGATTGAGTTGGGCGTTCCATATTCTGACCCTTTGGCTGATGGTCCAGTAATTCAGGCTGCTGCTACTCGTTCTTTGGAACGGGGGACTACTTTGGAGTCGGTGTTGGAGGTGGTGCAGACAACGAGCAAGAAGTTGCGATCGCCGATTATTTTGTTTACTTACTATAATCCGATTTTGTCTCGAGGGGTGGAGAGCTTCCTGAAAAAAATTTATGATGCTGGTGCTAGGGGTTTGGTTGTGCCGGATCTGCCGTTGGAGGAGGCGGATATTTTGTTAAAGCCTGCTCGGGATATTGGGGTTGAGTTGACTTTGTTGGTGGCTCCTACTAGCCCAAAAGAGAGAATAGAGGCGATCGCTCGTCAGTCTCAAGGGTTTATTTATCTGGTGAGTGTGACTGGGGTAACGGGAATGCGTAATCAAGTACAGACACGGGTGGAAGATTTGTTGGTAGAAATGCGAGGGGTGACAGATAAACCTATTGGTGTTGGTTTTGGTATTTCTCAACCGGAACACGCTTTGCAAGTAAAAAATTGGGGGAGTGATGCGGTTATTGTTGGTAGTGCGGTGGTGAAACGTTTGGCAGAGGGAACGCCGGATGAGGGTTTGGAGGCGATCGGGCAGTTTTGTCGAAGTTTGAAAGCTGCTATTAGTTGAAGGAAGAAGGAAGAAGGAAGAAGGAAGAAGAAAAAACCTTGTCCCTCTCTCAAAAATCTTGCCCCAAGGTCAAATAGATCGTAAAATTAAGAAATAATTATAAATTTCCGGTTGTTTTATGTAAGCTTTTGTCCGGTAGTAGGGAGAAGTGAAATTATGAATTATCGTCCAATCATTCTAGGAATTGTCGGTGATAGCGCTGCGGGTAAAACTACTTTGACTAGAGGAATTGCTCAAGTCTTAGGGCCAGAAAATGTGACTGTGATTTGTACAGATGACTATCATCGCTACGATCGAAAACAAAGGGCGGAAATAGGTATTACAGCCCTACACCCAGATTGTAATCATCTTGATATAATGCAGCAACATTTGACTCTGCTGCGTACTGGACAACCAATTCTTAAGCCTATTTATAATCACTCAACGGGAAAATTTGACCCGCCAGAATATATTAAGCCTAGCAAGTTTGTGATTGTTGAAGGACTACTGGGTTATTCGACTAGGGGAGCGAGAGATTGTTACGATGTGAAGGTGTATCTTGCACCACCAGAGGATTTAAGGGCGAAATGGAAGGTAAAACGGGATACGATGAAGAGGGGATATAGTGAAGAACAGGTTCTCAAAGAGATGGAAAAACGGGAACCAGACTCGGAGGCTTTTATCCGTCCCCAACGTAAGTGGGCAGATGTAGTTGTTACTTTTTATCCTCCTTCAAATGATGAAAATAGCTCTGAACTTCATGTACGCTTGGTGCTGAGACCAACTATTCCTCACCCAGATTTTCTAGAGATTATTGGCCAAGGCAGCCCTAGTTTTCAGCCAGCAGTACGTTTGGGGTTAGACAGGGATATGGGTAAACCAGTGGATGTTTTGGAAATTGATAGTCATGCAACGAAAGAACAGGTAAATGAGTTAGAGATGATTTTATGTCAGGATACGCCTTATTTAAAGGATTTTTGTTCGCCGAAAGGAGACCCAGATATTGGTAAGTTAGTTGGTACGACTGGGGAGCTGCTTCAGAGTTATCCTTTAGCTTTGACTCAATTACTTATTGCTTATCACATGATTAAGGCTACTAATATTTATCAGTAATATTTAGTTTTTAACTATCGTATTCTTGTCATATTTTTTTTCACTAAAGTTGGGTTGGATCGGTAGATTAAGTATCAGTAAATATTGAAGTAGGAACTATGTTTACAAAAATTTCCGCCGAAGAATTTTATAATAATCATGCTGCTAAGTATGATTATATAGTAAAGACCCCTAATGCTCAGGTACAGTATTTAAATGAAGCGGTTAAAATTTTCCAACAACGCAATTACCATCAAGGCAGTGTTTTAGATATAGGTTGTGGAACTGGACTTCTAAGTGAGTTATTGCAGGGAGATTTTGAATATACAGGGATTGATATTTCAGTTAATATGCTAGGTTATGCAACCCAAAGAGGTTATAAAACTATCCATAAACCGATAGAAAAGGCTTTGGTTGAAATTGATTCCCACTCCTACGATTTTGTTTTTTGTTTAGGTTCATTGTATTTTGTTGAAGATGCTCAAACTGCTATAGAGCATATTTATCGAATTGCTCGTAAAACTATTTTAATTAGTTTAACTGAAGCAACAGATGAATATATTAAAAACCATGTTATTCCGGTTTACGACCATTCAAAAATGGTAATTAAAAATGCTATGGAAGATTATTTCATATTAGGTTGGACTCCTCCAAATACAGGTATTCCTATCCGCACTCGCATGATTTATATTGAACAGAAAAACTAAGGTAATTTCAGTTATTCAGTTATCAGTTAGCCTCCTCCGGAGGAACTGCGTTAACAGTACCTCTGCAATAAGGAAGCTACGAAAATACGGAATTCTCTTTTTTTTATCCCCTTAAAAAGCTATCCCTTATAAGGAACTCCTCAGACACGAGGACACGGAGACGCACCAGACACGGGGACACGGAGAGAAGGAAAGAAGGGGAGCAGGGGAGAAGGGAGAAATAGTCATAGTACCTAAGTAAAACTACTTGATTCGCCAAAATAAATGTACTTTTAAATACATTTTATCTCTAGAAAAAGGCTTTTAAAACCTAAAACATAATTTCTCTATTTTGTCAAGTTTTATGTTAAGAAAGATATTTATAAAGCATAGCTTAAAAAGGGAGGCTTTAGACCACGATATTTCGGTAATGGTTGAATAATATTTAATATTTAATGTGGCCTATTAATCAGACCATAAGGGATGGAAAATATAAGTCAAATTTGAACTATAAATTATGGTAAATAAAATTTCTGCTGAAGAGTTTCATGATGATTATTCTGCTAAGTATGATGATTTGGCAAAGGCTAGGAGTAATCTAAAGTTTCATAATGAGGCAGCTAAAATTTTTTATCAATACAATCATCATCAAGGCAGTATTTTAGATATTGGTTGTGGAACAGGGTTTCTAAGTGAATTATTACAAGGGGATTTTAAATATACAGGTATTGATGTCTCAGCTAATATGCTAGATTATGCAGTCCAAAGAGGTTATAAAACTATCCATAAACCGATAGAAACTGCTTTGGCTGAAATTGATTCCCAGTCCTATGATTTTGTTTTTTGTTTAGGTTTATTGTATTTTGTTGAAGATGCTCAAACTGCAATTGAACATATTTATCGGATTTCTCGCAAAGCTATTATAATCAGCATTAATGAATTGACAGAGGAATATATTAAAAACTTTATTGTTCCGGTTTATGACCATTCAAAAATTGCGCTCGAAGATGCCATCGAAGATTATTTTATTATAGGTTGGACTTCTTCAAGCCAAGGTGTTGATATCCGAACTCGAATGATTTACATTGAACAGAAAAGTTAAGGTCATTTCAGTTATCAGTTATCAGTTATGAGTACTTCTGCAATAAGGAAGCTACGAAAATACGGAATTCTCTTTTTTTATCTCCTTAAAAGGGGAGACTTTAGACGACGATATTTCGGTAATGGTTTAATAAGATTTAATATTTAATATGACCTATCAATCATACTGTAAAAGATGATAAATATTCAGTCAAATTTGAACTATAAATTATGACAAATAAAATTTCTGCTGAAGAATTTTACGATGAACTTTCTGCTAATTATGACGATGTGTTAAAAGACCCTAAGTGTAATGTACAACACCTAAATGAAGCAGCTAAAATATTCCATAGATATAATTATCATCAAGGTAGTATTTTAGATATTGGTTGTGGCACAGGTTTTCTGAGTGAATTATTACAGGGAAATTTTGAATATACAGGTATTGATATTTCTAGTAACATCCTAGATTATGCAGCTAAAAGAGGTTATAAAACTATCCACAAATCAATTGAAACAGCTTTACCTGAAATTGATAAAAATTCCTACGATTTTGTTTTTTGCTTGGGTTCATTATTATGTGTTGAAGATGCTAAAACAGCAATTGAACATATTGATAGAATAGCTCGTCAAGCTATTTTGATTAGTCTTGATGAGACAACGGAAGAATTTATTAAAAATTTTGCTGTGCCAGTTTACGACCATTCAAAAATAGTAATTGAAAATTCTATTGAAGATTATTTTATATTAGGTTGGACTTCTCCAACTACGGGTATTCCTATCAAAACTCGGATGATTTTTATTGAGCAAAAAAACTAAAGTAATTTCAGTTATTAGTTAGCCTCCTAACGGAGTGTGGGATAGTAAACATAAATCAAATTTGAACTATAAATTATGGTAAATAAAATTTCTGCTGAAGAATTTTA
>NZ_JAAHHG010000318.1:5721-11613 GCF_010692555.1 Okeania sp. SIO3B5
TTATTGAGCAAAAAAACTAAAGTAATTTCAGTTATTAGTTAGCCTCCTAACGGAGTGTGGGATAGTAAACATAAATCAAATTTGAACTATAAATTATGGTAAATAAAATTTCTGCTGAAGAATTTTATGATGATTTTGCTGCCAACTATGATGATGTACTCAAAGATCCCAAGTGTAATGCACAGCACGTCTATGAAGCAGCTAAAATATTCCATAGATATAATTATCATCAAGGTAGTATTTTAGATATTGGTTGTGGCACTGGTTTTTTGAGTCAATTATTGCAGGGAAATTTTAAATATACAGGTCTTGATATTTCGGCTAATATGCTGGAATATGCAACTAAAAGAGGTTATAAAACTATTAATAAACCAATAGAAACTGCTTTACCTAAAATTGAGACTCAATCCTATGATTTTGTTTTTTGTTTAAGTTCATTGCATTGTGTCGAAGATGCTAAAACAGCAATTGAACATATTTATCGAATTGCTCGTCAAGCTATTTTAATTAGTATTGATGAAGCAACAGAGCAATATATTAAAAGTTTTGTTGTGCCAGTTTATGAGCATTCAAAAATAGTAATTGAAAATGCTATTGAAGATTATTTTATATTAGGTTGGACTTCTCCAACTACAGGTATTCCTATCCGAACTCGGATGATTTACATTGAACAAAAAAGCTAAGGTCATTTCAGTTATCAGTTTTTTTATTCCCTTAAAAGGGGAGACTTTAAAACATAGTTTATTGGTAAATATAAGTAAATTTTGAACTATAAATTATGGTAAATAAAGTTTCTGCTATAGATTAAGTAGTGACTCTTTAGTTTACCTTCTGATAATTAAAAGGATGTACTAAACTAATATCACTACTTCTACCAGACTAGATTTTTTTTAAAATACAAAAGGCAATATTGAAGTGGGGGCAGGTATCATTTCACTACCTCTAAAATCTAGTAGTTGTACTATAATTAAATAGGCGATCGCCAAAGCTATAGAAATAGCTCCAGTAATAATAGCGACAATTTTTCCACGATCCATAATTTTTTACTCCTGAACTTGTATGATAATTAAAAAAATTAGCTTTTTGTAGGTTGGGTTGAGGAACGATCTTTGTAGCTTATCTGCAGGATCAACTCAACAAACTCCTTTCGTCTGTTGGGTTGCGCTACCGCTTAACCCAATCTACAGTATTATAACTGACTTCTTTGTCCTGACTCCTAACTTGTGACTTCTAACTTCTAACTTCTAACTTTTGACTTTTGACTTTTGACTTCTAATCCAGAACGTCTACGCAAAACCTCCTCCTTTCGTCTGTTGGGTTGCGCTACCGCTTAACCCAACCTACAGTATTATAACTGACTTCTTTGTCCTGACTCCTAACTTGTGACTTGTGACTTCTAACTTCTAACTTTTGACTTTTGACTTTTGACTTCTAATCCAGAACGTCTACGCAAAACTTCAACTAAGGTGAGAAAATCTTCTGGCAAAGGAGCGATCGCTGAAATTAACTCTCCAGAAACAGGATGTTGTAACTCTAGTCGCCAAGCATGAAGTGCTTGACCAGTTAAATTCACTCCTACCGAACGACCTTTTCCATAAATAGTATCGCCCACGATAGGATACCCTATTTTAGCACTGTGAACGCGAATTTGATGAGTCCTGCCAGTCTCTAACCGAAACAACATCATGGAAAAATTTCCCAAACGTTCCTTAACTGCCCAATGAGTAACGGCGAGTTTTCCGCCTCTTTCTACTGGTGTCACCGCCATTTTTTTGCGGTCTACCCGATGACGACCTATGGGTAAATCTATTTTGCCACTATCTGTTTTCGGACTACCATAAACGACTCCTAAATATTCCCGTCTCGCCGTTTTTGCCTGCAACTGTGCCTGCAAATGTTGATACGCTTGGTCTGTTTTCGCCACCATTATTGCTCCAGTGGTATCCTTATCCAAACGATGCACAATACCCGGTCGTTGCACTCCACCAATACCTGCCAAAGAATCACAATGAGCTAAAAGTGCATTCACCAAAGTACCATCAGAATGTCCGGGAGCTGGATGTACAACTAAACCTGCTGGTTTGTTGATAATTAATAAAGCATCATCTTCGTAGAGAATATCCAGAGGAATATCATTAGCTTCTATTTCTAAAGGTACTGGTGGGGGAATAGTTAAAATAATCCGATCGCCATGCTGTACTATTACTTTTTTAGAGGTGCAGAGTTGGTCGTTTATTTTCACATTACCTTGGGATATTAACTTTTGAATATGCGATCGCGATAGGTCAGGTATTTGCTCAGATATCCAGACATCCAAACGCTGACTTATTTGCTTGACAAATTCACCCTTACTCTTTACCTCTAAAATTATTGAATCTTCATCAGCCATAAGTGGTAAAAATTGTTAGTGGGATAAAAACCTGATTAAACCTAAACTTAAGTATAAAATAACAAAATATCAAATATAGCACTACGCAAATAGGTTAGGAGATTTATAAATGCTCAAAGTCAGTCAGGGATTACTTCTGTACGTCGCCAATCCGACGGCTCCCCTATCTGACTTCTGACTTCTGTACGTCGCCAATCCGACGGCTCCCCTATCTGACTTGCGCGTAGGGCTATAGGTTGGCCAAGATAGCTATTGATTTAGAGAATGAAACATACTCTTTCTGTTTTAGTTGAAGACGAAGCGGGAGTTTTGACCCGCATTGCTGGTTTGTTTGCCCGTCGTGGTTTTAATATTGAAAGTCTGGCGGTTGGCCCAGCAGAACAAACTGGTGTTTCTAGAATTACAATGGTGGTGCCTGGGGACGACCGTGTTATCGAACAGTTGACTAAGCAACTATATAAGTTGATTAATGTTTTGAAAGTACAAGATATTACTGCTATTCCCTGTGTGGAACGAGAGTTAATGTTACTCAAGATTAATGCTACTACAAATGTGCGATCGGAAGTTATTGAAATTACAAATGTTTTTCGGGCGCGGGTAGTAGACTTAGATGACAACTCATTAACTATTGAAGTAGTAGGAGATCCAGGAAAAATGGTTGCCATTGTCCAAATGCTTGCTAAATATGGTATCCGAGAAATTGCTAGAACAGGTAAAATTGCTTTAACTCGTGAGTCTGGAGTTAATACTGAATTCCTAAAATTGAGAGCTTTAGAAGTAAAAATATAAGCATTTTCTAGGATGTTAATAAGGAAAGGGTTAATCCTATAGGAGAAGAAATGGTAATTTAAGCTTTTCTTTCGATTTAAAGAATGCTACTTGTCTCTTTCAAGACCTCATTCTCCTTTATATTTTACTGATTTAAATTTTATCCTAATCCTAGTTATTCTCAATTAAATATTCAAGATTAAGTAATTACTCTTTTTTTGAGAACAATCTCATTAGAAGTAATTACTTTTTTTTTTATTAATAGTTATTTTTTTATTAAACAAATTAAATAACAATATTTTTAAGAATGTCCTACAGATAAATTGCTCAAAATACGATTTTTAGCTTAAAAAAATTTAAGCATAATGTTTTAATTTAAGACAAATATACTAACTTTTTGATCTTGCAACATTGCTTCCGGAACTCTACAAAATTCCATGTAGTTCATAGTATAATAAATTAAATAATCACTTGTTCTTAAAAGATAAATCATATAGTTAAGTTATTTCAATTAATGATGAATTTAACTAGATGATTTGGCTGATTTTTCGGACAATATTTAATTATTAAAAATGTGGATTAATACCAAGGGTGAAAAAAGAATGTTACGAATAATAAGTGTGATTAAAATACTTTATAGGAAATGTTCCTTTGACAAAGCGGTAGTTAGCGTAGCTTCCCCTAGGGTGGGATGGCGAGGGAAGCTCGCCATATCCAATCGACCAAGAGATCGGTGTGATCTCGCGACGACATCGGTCGCATCTGGTAGCGCACAAAAAAAAAGAGAATTTACTAGCTCAAAATTGGTATTGAAGCCATTTCCATACGACTCCTGAGGACTGACTCCGAAGAAATACTCTAGGCATTTATAGCAAACATTATATAAAATTGGCATAACAAAGGAAATAATACTTGTTTTTCAAGTACTGCTGTTTAAATTTACAACACAACAAACCATGTCTACTACACTTCCTTCCGCCCAAGACCAATATATGCTCGAATTGATCAATAGAGGTCGAGAAAACCCTCAAGCAGAAGCAAATCTTTATGGAATAGAACTAAATGAAGGAGTCCGCACAAAAGATACAATTTCCACTGATGCAAAACAACCTTTAGCATTTAATCTCAACCTGAATACTGCTGCTGAAGACCACACTCAATATTTACTAGATAACAACAAATTCACTCACACAGGAGAAGGTGGTACAAACTCAAAAAAACGTATGCAGAATGCGGGGTATACATTCACAAACCCCTCTGGTAATGGGGAAAACCTTGCTTGGTTGGGAACAACGGGTACGCCCAACTTCACCAGTTATGTTGAGAGAAACTACGAAAACTTGTTTATTGATAAAGGCTTCCCTCGTAGAGCACATCGTGTAACTCTGATGAATCCTAACTTTCAGGAAATAGGAATTTCTTCACTACAAGGCCCGTTTACTTCTCGTGGTACAACTTTCAACGCAGTGATGAGTACCCAAAATTTTGCTTATTCTGCGGCGGGCGGTCCATTTATTACAGGTGTTGCCTACACTGATGCAGTCACTAATGACGATTTCTATACAGTTGGTGAAGGAATAGGCGGAATAACAGTTACAGCAGTTGATACAGCAAATAGTGCTAATACTTTTACAACAACAACTTGGGACTCAGGTGGTTATAGTTTAGATGTAGCCGCAGGTGCAACTTACGATGTCACCTTCTCTGGTGATCTCGATCAGGATGGTCAGGCAGATGATACAGCTACTTATCAAGTTACTGTTGGTTCCGAAAATGTCAAACAAGATGTAGTTAGCGACAACTTACCTCCCACTGAGCCTGAGCCTCCTATTGAACCGGAGCCTCCCAGTGATCCTGATAACTTCAATATTATCTATGGAAGTGACAAAAACGATAATCTGCGTGGCGGTGTAGATAACGATGCGATCTACGGTGAAGGTGGCAATGATAAGCTAATTGGTAGCAAAGGTAACGATATCCTCAATGGTGGTAATGATAACGATATCCTCAATGGTGGTAATGATAACGATATCCTCAATGGTGGTAATGATAACGATATCCTCAATGGTAGCAAAGGTAACGATATCCTCAATGGTGGTACTGGAAATGATGAGCTCAATGGTGGAAGAGGTAACGATATCCTCAATGGTGGTACTGGAAATGATGAACTCAATGGTGGAATAGGTAACGATACTCTTATAGGAGTAGATATAACTTCTGCTCAACCTGGTTATAATGAGATAGATACTTTGCATGGTAATGCCGATGCTGATCTATTTATCTTAGGCGATGATAGTCAAGTTTACTACACTGGAAATGGTGTCAAAGATTATGCTCAGATTGATAGTTTCAATGGTGCTGAAGGTGATCAAATTCAACTATCTGGAAGTGCTAGTGATTATACATTAGAAGAAAATGTTTCTAAACTGCCAAAAGGAACTGCTATTTATCATAATGATGATTTGGTTGGTGTTGTTAGGAATGTTATAAATATGGATTTGAATAGCAGTGATTTTTCTTTTGTATAAACTTTTAGGGCATATCTGAATTGATTTTATCGTATTATATGTATGTGCAAATTTTTAGGCTGAAGTGCTGATAGCTAGTGAATATTTTGAAAGTACAAGATATTATATCATGTCCGGTTGAATAATTAGACAATGGTTGTCCGAAGGCAGGAGGCAACCCACCCCTAACCCCTCCCAGGAGGGGAAGGCAGGAGGCAGAAGGTTTTA
>NZ_JAAHHG010000319.1 GCF_010692555.1 Okeania sp. SIO3B5
GAAGGCAGAAGGGAAGAAAGGTTATTGTACAAGCTTTTGAACCTTTTTTAACTGGTCAGTTATTTCCGCCATCCTGCACTAGGAGTTATAGACAAGAGTAAATGCTTCTAATAAAGGTTTAAATCTAGAAATAACTGATTTAAAGAATACTCTTAATAGTACCGAAAAATACTCCACTGAAGTGATGATACTAAAAACTATTAGTTATTAGTATTTAATATAGTATTCTCATGCCTAAAAAAAACTTGATTTTTGTAATTATGTACTATATCTATAAGCTTGGAGTCAGTTAATTAGGGCTTGCTGATTAAAGACCAAAGTGTTTACTGGTAAAGGTTTCAGACTTTGCAGGTACTAAGGGAGTATCAGCTTTGAGGTAATTTCAGTTCAAAAATCTAGGATTTTGGGCATTTCGAGGGGTAGAAAATCAAGGGAAGATTCTTCTGGCTACCTTTTCTATGATTCTCATTACTCCTGGATTCTGAATTCTGGCTCCTCCTCTAAAAAAAAAGACTTTTTCAGCAAGCCCTAATTAAATATAGGGCAAGATGCTCAACCTACTTTAAGATGTATAAATTTTTTTATACTGATATATCTAATTATGTTTCCTGTTATGAATAATTGTATATGGGTGTTAAATCGAACAGGGTGTTTTTTAGAAAGTATTCCAGTAAATAAAGAAGTCTGCTTGTCGCAGTATAATCACCTAGAAATTCGTAAAATATGTCAAGTCATTGAAAATATTCAGAAAAACTTTTTGAGCAATCATATTCAAATTTGCTTGGAAACAAATCGTCCAGTTGAAATAGAAAAAATCTCTTATATAGAAGAGCAAAATGTAAAAATTAACGCTATAATTTACCCAATTAGCAAAGATAAAGTTATATTTAGCCCTTATAATATTCAAGTGATAGACTCCAATATTAAATCACAAAAAAAAGACTCCATAGTTACAGAAACAGACGAACAATTACAAACACTTTTAGAAGCAATACCAGGATTAGTTTCTTGGATTAGTTCAGATTTATGTTATTTAGGAGTGAATAGACATTTAGCTGAAATTTACAAATTATCTCCAGAAGAATTTATTGGTAAAGAGATTGGTTTTCTGAGTGGAGAAGATGCAGAATTCCCCAAATTTGTACGTAATTTTTTTGAGAGTAATTCCACAGTTACTGTACAAGAAATGAAATCATCTGTAGGTCAATATCTCATAGTTGCTCAAAAATACAATCAGGGTCAAGCAGCGTGTACTGTTGGACTTGATATTACAGAACTGCGACAAACGGAAACAGCCCTAGCATTGACAGGTAAAGCTGTAGAAAGTAGTAGTGAAGCAATTAGTATGACTGATGCTAATGGTAATCACATCTATCAAAATCCAGCATTTACTCAACTTTTTGATTACGCAACAGTAGAAGAATTAAATGCTAATGGTGGGTTACTAAGTTTGATAACAGATGAGAGAGCCGCTAAACAAATATCTGACACTATAAAAAATGGAAAATCATGGAATGGTGAAATTTCCTGTCGTAGTCGTAGCGATCGCCTAATCCAGATTTTTATCCGAATAGATGCGATCAAAGATCCAAAAAAGCAAGTAATAGGATTTGTTGCTATTAGTGCAGATATTACTGAACGTAAGCAAGCAGAGAAACAACTGCGAGAAAATGAGCAAAGATTCCGATCACTAATTGAAAATAGCACAGATATTATCCAGATTTTAGACGAAAATGGCATTTATCAATACCTTAGTCCCTCCCAAGAAAGAATTTTAGGTTACACTTGTAAAGAATTAATAGGCAAATCTGCATTAGAGTTAATTCACCCCAACGATCGGTGGTGGATGAAACTGGTAATAGAAGGAGTACAGCAGTATCCGAAAACACGCAGGGGGTTAGATGAATATCGAGTCCGCCATAAAAATGGTAGTTGGTGTATATTTGAAGCAGTAGCAATGAATTTACTCGATGATAAATCAGTTCAGGGAATTGTCATCAACTGCCACGACGTAACAGAAAGAAAATCAGCAGAAGACAAACTGCTGCACCAATCCCTTTATGATAGCCTCACAGATTTGCCAAATAGAGCTTTATTAATGGAACGAATACAGCAAGCATTGGCACGCACGCGCAGAAACCCCAATTATATATTTGCTGTACTCACTATTAACTTAGATAGATTTAAAATAATTAATGAAAGTCATGGTCACTCTATGGGAGACCGACTCTTAGTTGAAATTGCCAAAAGAATCCAAGTTTGTTTGCGAGCAATAGATACGATAGCACGAACAGGTAGTGATGAGTTTGTTATTCTCCTAGAAAACGTTTACGATCAAGGAGATGCCATGGGGTTAGCAACTCTAATACAAACAGCGATCGCTCAACCTATAGAATTCGATACTCAGAGACTCTTCGTTACTGCTAGTATCGGTATTGTCATCAGTTCAGATGATTATCAATGGGCAGGCGATCTGCTCCGAGATGCTAATATTGCTATGGATCGAGCCAAAGTTGAAAATCAGGGAGGTTATTTAGTCTTCACTAGATCCATGCACAACGACGTTACAGAAATTATGCAATTAGAGCATGAGCTGCGTCATGCGGTAGAGATGCTAGAAAATTTAGCTCCCCCAGTTACCAATAATTTTTTGCTCAACTACCAACCAATTATTTCTCTATGTACAGGTAAATTATTAGGGTTTGAAGCTTTAGTACGGTGGCGACATCCTGAAGGGGGTATTATTTCTCCAATAAAATTTATCCCCCTGGCAGAAGAAACAGGTTTGATTATTCCTCTAGGTCAGTGGATATTGTGGGAAGTTTGTCGTCAACTCCAAGAATGGCAGAAAATCTACTCTCAAACTGACCTTACTGTAGCTGTAAACATTTCTGGTAAACAGTTTTCCCAACATAACTTAATTTTACATATTCAACGTATTTTGCAACAGACAGGTATAAATCCTCAAAAGTTGAAAATAGAGATTACAGAAAGTGTGGTAATGGATAATGCTGAGTCTGCTATTACTGTTTTGTCTCAACTGCAAGAGTTAGGAATACAGTTAAGTGTTGATGATTTTGGTACAGGATATTCATCTCTGAGTTATTTGCATCGTTTCCCTATTAATACTCTGAAAGTAGATAAATCTTTTGTGACAAATATGGGGGTTAATGGCGAAAATTGTGAAATTGTGCGGGCAGTTGTTACATTAGCTCATAGTCTGGGATTAGATGTAGTAGCAGAGGGGATAGAAACAGAGCAACAGTTGACTCAACTGAAGAATTTAGGATGTGAATATGGTCAGGGATACTTGTTCTCTAAACCTGTAGATGCAACAGGAGCAACAGCATTATTAGATACTAATTTTTTTATTAATAGGCAGTAGGGAGTAGGGAGTAGGGAGTAGGGGAGTAAGGGAGTAGGGGAGTAGGGGAGTAGGGGAGTAGGGGAGTAGGGGAGTAGGAAAGTAAGGGAGTAAGGGAGTAGGGGAGTAGGGGAGTAGGGGAGATAAAGACACCTAGAAATAAAAAATCTATTGCACAATTTTAAATGTGTCAGTCTAGTAGGTGGAAATAATTAATTTTATATCATGTCCGGTAGCATCGGAGCGTGTATAAAATTAAGTCATAATTGGAAGAAACCTTTCAGCATAGCTGCCCTCAGCTCCCGCTGCCTTCCTTAAACCAAAGTATATATTCAGGCGGAGATGATATTATTTTTTTATTATTGGAGGGTAGTGGTGTACAAATAGTGATTTTTGCAGTTAAGCTCCTGACGATGAAAGGGGTTTATTTATGAGTATCACTACATCTACAGGACTACCAATTATTGAATTATTAATGATTCGCTAATTTAGGATTCAATAACGTTTTGAGCAATTATAAGCCAGCGACAGTATGTTATACCAATTTGATAAATGTTTGCTACAAATATCTAGGGTATTTCTTAGGAGTCAGGAGTCATATCATGTCCGGTTGAATAATTAGGGTTTGCTGAAAAAGTCTTTTAGTAGGGGTAGGAGACAGGAGACAGCTATACTGGAGACAGGAGGAACGGGGAATTATAGAGGAAGTAGGAGTAAGAATTTTCCCTTTATTTTTCTGCCATAGTCAGCCCAAAATACTAGCTTTTTGAGCGTTTTCAACTGAAACAGGCGCACTTTTTTAGGCCCTAAAAATTCTCAAACCTTTATATATCAATACTTTTATCATTAATCAGCAAGCCCTAATTAGGGTTTGCTGAAAAAGTCTTATGGGTGAGGGTAGGAGACAGGAGACAACCCACCCCTAGCCCCTCCCAGGAGGGGGAGACAGGAGAAATGGGTACTTATAGAAGGTAGGAGCTAAGTTTTGTAAGAATGATTTTTCTGCCTAACTATGAGCCTAGAATATTAACTTTTTGAGGGTTTTAGACGTGATACCAGGCACTTTTTTAGACCCCAAAAAGGCACTTACCAATATCAGTAAATACTTTTAGATTTAATCAGCAAGCCCTATTTAAGGCTGGAAACCTTTATAGGTATTGATTACAATTTTATTCAGCAAGCCCTAATTATCTTTTCTGTGCCGGGTTTAATATCAAATCCATTTAATTCGGTATAAAAACATTCTTCATCTTCACGGCGTTGCTGAGGGGCGGGATGAATATCAGTGGTAAGTGGGGATAGGCATCCTGCTTGTCCCTGCCAAGGATTGAAAATATCAGGAACGGGAAAATATCAGGAACGGGCAAGATGCCCATTCCACTTCCACAAAACTATAATTGTTTTTAATTGTCTCAAAACTATTTTTATTTTCCGCTCAAAACTGAATCCAAAATTGCTTGAGCTGCGCGACAACAAACCCCTTCTTCTCCCAAAGCATGACGCATTTCTTGATAATTTACTATCATTTTTTCTCGGTGCTGAGAATTTAATAGAAGTTCCAAAGCTTCAGAAACAATATTTTCAGGAGTAGCATTTTCTTGAAATAATTCTGGCACAATAGCTTTCATTTGTACCAAGTTTGGTGGCGACATAAATGGAATCGAAAATCTCAAAATATTCCTAGCAATCCAAACAGTTATTGGATTAACTTTATAAACAACTACTTGCGGTATATTTAGCAAAGCTATTTCCAAATTTACAGTACCAGATTTAGCGATCGCTAAGTCGGCTGCAGCCAGAATTTCTAAATTTTTACTTTCTTGTATTTTTTGATTATTTTGTGGCAGAGAAGGATAAATTTTTGCCTGTAGTTGATACTTTTTAATTGCCTCTTCAATAGGATGACGATAACTTTCTAAAGATAGAGGAATTAGAAAATTAACTTGAGGTAACTTTTCCTGAATTATTTGTGCTGCTCGAAATATTACTGGCATTAAATATTTAACTTCTTGTTGTCGAGATGCTGGTAATAAAGCGATCGCTATTGTCTCTGATTTTATGCCCAAATTATGACGTGCTTTTTCCCGACTAGGAGCTATTTTTATTCTGTCAATAATGGGATGACCTACCCAAGTAACTTTAGCTCCTTTTTGTTGAAAATAATTTGCTTCTTCCGGAAAAATTGCCAAAATTTTGTTTGCTAGATTTACTATCTTATTTGTTTTACCTTTTCCCAGAGACCAAACCCATTCTTGAGGAGCAATGTACCAAATAATCGGTAAATTCGGCCAGGTTTTGCGGATATAACTACCAATACTAATATTAGGTCCCATATAGTCAATCAAAACAACTATATCAGGGGATTCGTGATGTAAATATTCTTTTGCTTTTTGTTGTAATTTCAGAGTAGGAAAAACAAAAGGCAAAGATTCAATAATTCCTACAGCACCAATTTTTGTCGTATTTCCTAATAAAGTAGCACCAGCAGCAGCCATTCTATCGCCCCCCAAGGCGACAATATCTAAATTTAAACCTTGAAGTTGAGCTTGACGGTAGAGTGCTTCAACTAATAGAGACCCTTGTAAATCTCCAGAAACTTCACCTGTACTAATAAAAATTTTCATAAGACATAGGGGACTGGTTATTTCAGTTATCAGTTATCAGTGTAAGCATTCAGCTGTCAGCATTTCAGCGTTCAGCTATGACTTTTCGTTTTATATAAAAGCTTTAGTAATTAAGGTAGAATTTCTACTTACTACCAAAGTCGGCCTTAAAGCCTATATTAATTTAAGTCCCCTTATAAGAACTGAGAGCTGATAGCTAATAGCTGTTTGCGCAGCAGTCCGCAGGAAATGCTTACGTTATCAGTTATCAGCAAAAGAGGTACAAATATAAAAATTCAAACCTCAATTACTTCATTCCAACTGAAAGAAACTATATACCAATCGAAGCAAAAATTAAGACATTTCTAAATGATTGAACTCAATCATAGATTATTTTTGACTTTTACCTTGTCCATAGCGCAACAAGACTTTTAAATAATAGTATATTAATTAAATTTATAATTAATTGATTAATATATTGATAATTTAAATTGATTTTGACAAAAAAAGTTCAAATGAGCTATCGGCAGGCAAATTTGAGGGAAAAATCGCGATTTCGCGCCTGTATGAGCAATCTTTCCATAAACGCTACAAGTCTTGATATGCAGTAAATACAGGATTTTTGCCGCTCGGTCAATTTTGATGTATATTGAGTACAAGTCTGTCGCTCTGCGTAGGTGCTTATTAAAATGAATTAATATTATTCATAGTAGTGGACTGTTTTAACTAAAATAATGATGCAATAGGAAATTTACTAGAGATTGCTTTCCTAACGGAATGCTCCGCAAACACTATCGTTTGCTATCGCAAAGCTACGCTAACGCAATGACAATTCTAATGCACATTTTTAGATGAAACAATCCAGTAGAGTAGTTGAAGCATTCGTATAATTCTTGTTATGGCAAGGTTTGATCAATTTTTTCTAATCTTTACAGCTCATGTATTTGAATAAAAATCTATTGCACCAAATTAGCTGTGTCGGTCCAGTAGGATTCACTAGACGGCTAAAATCTAGACTGTAAAAAGCATTCAACAACCCGTCGTAACGCACCCTTTTAAATGTGTCAGTCTGTCTATGGCGTACAAATATTAACATCTGAATTACTTTCTCTCAACTCAAAGCTCTCATAATTCTTGATATTAAATGACAAATCTTGACTCCTATTTTGCATAGCATTACGAAGTGCCTGACATAAATTGACCTCTGTATCTTTAGAGATAATACTAATTATAATTACTTTACGTTGATAAGCTGTCTCTTCTTTATCTAATGAACATTCTTCTTCTTTTTCTTTGTACTTTCCTAAGTTCAAAGTGTATCTTTTCTTGATTGCGAGATTCTTTGTTGTGAGATTGTCATGTTTCTCTAAAGCCTCATTCAACCATCCATCTAGTTTTTTAGCTCTCCTGTAGGCTCTCTTGTTTTCTTCGCCAGGTTCTTTTTCCTCACATGAAGCAGTACCGGCACTAATAAGTTCAGAAGCTTTTATAAAACCCGATAGCATATCTTCTCTAAAGAGCAAATTACGAATACTAGCATCTTTTCCTTCCAACTTAGTCGTCTCATCGCTTTCAAATGCCCAATTATATTTGTCTGATAAGACAGTGAATTGAAACTCAGCTTTTTTGTTGTTTTCATCTACTCCTTTAACTTCAGGTATATTGTTAAATTCATCTTCTGTTAAAAATACCTGAAGCCTGATTGGCAGTATCCTAAACTTGATTAACCTACAACGTTCTTCACCTTTGAAATAATCTTTAGTTTCCCACTCTACAAAAGACTTGAAATTGTTCTCATTTACAAGTTGTCTAAGTTTAGGATTATTATACTTTTTAAGTTCAGACCAAAGTTGAGGCGAAATTTGTTTATATATTGCTTCTTCTTGTATTTTTGGCAAAGCAGAACCACAGTATTCCTCAATTTCAATAAATTCCGTAATCTTATCTCCAAGCTTTTGAGTTGCCTTGAAAAATATGCAAGACTTACCAAAATCACTGGGGCTGTTCTCATATTTTTCTTCTTCTAAAACTACAGATTCTTTGAGAATAGGAATTAGCTCTTCTCTTTTAGTAGTAGCGTTATCTTCACCTATGATATCTTTAAGTTTATTATCTGAGAATAACTCTTCTACTGCCTTTATCTTAGCTCCCTCCCGCAAAACCTTCTTAAACTCATCAATGTTATTGTATGCTACTGGATAAGAGTATGCGCAATGCTCGTAATAGCTTTTTTCATCCTTAAATAAATAATGTTGTAGAAGTGGAACTGGAGAACGATTAATCAAAATTGCCAGTATAAGGAATATCGGACCTAAAAATTTAAGCTTTCTGTTAAGTGATGTAGAAAACTTAGGAACTTTAAATTGTCCAAAGTCATAACCTGGAAAATAAGGAGCTATACAGAGGATAAAAGAAACGACTAATATAAAGTATCCAAAAGCTTCGGGCAAGCCTAACCATTGTATAATGCTTTTATTTTCCATCTCATGTATTCAACAAAAACTCTACTAATTATCAAGCTCTTCTAACTTCACTCCCTTCGAGATTTTTCCTGGCATTGGTCCACGACGTTTAGACCCAACAGACAAACTTAAAAACTGATATAATTCTTGGATATACTTATTCTCTGAAAGTAACTCTAATTCCTCTAAAGCTTCACTGAAAAGTTTACCCGAACGATACAGAATCCGAAAAGCATTTTTCAATATTGCTAAATCTGCACTGGTCAAACCAGCACGCTTTAATCCTAATAAATTGAGCGATCGCACCAAACAAGGATGCCCTTCGACCAACATAAATGGTGGTACATCTCTAACGACACGACTCATACCACCCACCATAGCCATTTGACCAATATGAACAAACTGATGAATACCCAAAACTCCACCAATTACAGCTTTAGACTCAATTTTGACATGACCTGCTAAAGACACAGCATTAGCTATGACCACAGAATCTTCAATAATACAATTGTGCGCCACATGGACATAAGCCATCAGTAAATTGTCATTACCAATAACAGTACTCTCACCTGCATAAGTAGCGCGATTAACTGTAACGTATTCCCTGATTTTGTTATTGTTGCCAATTTTTACCCAACTTGGAGCACCTGCATATTTTAAATCTTGTGGTTCTATACCAATAGCTGCCCCAGGAAAAATTCGATTACCAGAGCCAATTTCTGTTGGCCCTTCAATCACGACATGGGCACCAATAGTAGTTCCTGCTCCTACCTTTACCTGTTCCCCAATTACAGCATAAGGCCCTACCTGTACAGTAGGATGTAGGTTAGCACTTTCAGCAATAACAGCTGTTGGATGAATCAGAGTAGGCATACTTCAATCCATTATTGAAAACATCAAATTTCCTTCTGCGGCTTTTTGACCATCAACTTCTGCAAGACCTTGCACTTTGCCAAACTTGCCACCTTTAACAGATAATAATTCTGTCTTTAATATTAGTTGGTCTCCTGGCACTACTGGACGACGAAACTTTACCTTATCCATACCTGCAAATACAAATAATCCTTTCTGAAGCTCTGGCATTTGAGCAAAGACTATGCCTGCAACTTGAGCCATTGCTTCTATGATTAATACCCCTGGCATAATTGGTCGTCCAGGAAAATGTCCTTGAAAATGGGGTTCATTAAATGTGACATTTTTAATACCTACTGCTCTTTTTCCTGGTACATATTCTATAATACGGTCTACCAAAGCAAAGGGATATCGGTGGGGTAATAGTTTGTGAATTTCTTCAACGGTCATAATATTTACCCCAGTAGTCGCAGCATCCTGATTTTGCTGAGTTGAAGAATTTTCTGTGGTTTGTGCTGAATCTGTTGTAGTTTTTTC
Source organism: Okeania sp. SIO3B5 (assembly GCF_010692555.1). GTDB lineage: Bacteria > Cyanobacteriota > Cyanobacteriia > Cyanobacteriales > Microcoleaceae > Okeania. The sequence goes on from NZ_JAAHHG010000319.1 coordinate 9,819, forward strand.
AGAGGTTGACATTATGTACAGTTCTTGATTGGCAGTCTCGATTTTAGCATTAGACATCTCCGAAAAAGATATAGACTTTTTGCAAGATTAGGGAATAGGGAATAGGGAATAGGGAATAGGGAATAGGGAATAGATTTTTATGGCCAAAGATTACGAAAAATGATTTTATTACAGCGCTTTTCATTTAAGTAGACTACAAAATTCTTTTGGTGCGCGGGAGTAGGGAGTAGGAGAATGCTTTGGGCACTGTAGTCTATCTATTTGAAAATATAAGTGACTGTTACAACTCTAGCTTATGTTAAATAAAGAGCAAGTTTATTTTCTAGAGATATCTGTTATACCAATTTGAAAAAAGAATGCTACAAAAAGGTAGACCTTGCTCGAATATGCTTAAAAATAGCTATTCCAGTTCATTTTAGATAGTTATTTATATTTTTTTCCCTTTTTTTCAATATTTATCCCTTCTTCCTTCTTTCCTATTCCTTCTTTCGTACGGACGTTGCATGCAACGTCCCTACCATCTGTAACAAACATTTATCAAATTAGTATTAGTAAAAAATAATCCTGACTTTAAATTTTGGGTAAGCATTCAGTCGTCAGCTATTAGCTATTGCTTTTGGTGTAGTTTCAAAGTTGTATTAATCTCGTCAGAGTTAAATCTTATGACAAAAATTGTTAAACTCTATATTCATTTAAACTCCTTCCTTAAAGGCAAGGTCTTATTGCTGATAACTGACAGCTAATAGATGAATGCTTACCATTTTGGCGTTGCTGAATCAAGGTATGAAAATCAAAACTGAATAATCTTAAATATTTGTCATTAATATAGTTTATAAATCGCCAAAAAATACAAATCATACCCAAAATTAGCAATACCAAAAACCTAATGGACATCTGGTATAAATTCAAAATAAAATCAATTATTATCCATAAAATATCAATTATTTCTCCCTGTCCCCTCTTTTGGTGAAGATGTCTAATATTAATTATTTATTGTAGCAATTCTCAAATCCAAAATCCTGTTCACCAAACATCCAAAATAATTTGTCGCTGTGCAACGCCATAAATTTCATAATTCTATCTCACATCACATAAAATATGTATAACACCTACGACCTACGACCTGAAATTAGTTTTACTTAAAGACAATTCAGAAATTTTTTGAGCTAATTGGATATGTAATTTATGGCTAGCTTTATAAGCGAGATAATGAGCTTGAGGAAAACTACCTAATAAACTCAAATCTCCTACTAAGTCCAAGAGTTTATGACGTACAGGTTCATTTTCAAATCTTAAGGGTGGATTTAACCATCCCGACTCATTACAAACTAGAGCATTATCTAGACTACCACCTTTAATTAAACCAGCTTCTCGTAATTGGTCAATTTGATGTGCTAAGGCAAATGTACGAGCTGGGGCAATAAACTCAGCAAAACTTTCTGTTTCTGGAGACCAACTATGCCATTGATTACCAATAGCTGGTAGATTAAAATCTATTCCGTAAGTAAATCGAGTTTCTGGACTAGGTAAAGCAGCCACAAAAGCATCACCTTGATTTATCCAAATTGGTCGATCAATCGAATTTTTGGTCTTTAATTTTCGGTTGAGGATGTGATTTATTGCCTGTGGAGTGTAAGTATTGTTAATATTTTTTTGCCCCATCTCCCCATCTCCCCATCTCCCCATCTCCCCATCTCCCCATCTCCCCATCTCCCCATCTCCCCATCTCCCCATCTCCCCATCTCACCATCTCCCACACTCCCCATCTCCC
>NZ_JAAHHG010000032.1 GCF_010692555.1 Okeania sp. SIO3B5
CAGCAAAAACATAGCAGCATTTTTCACAACGACAACACCAAGGTTTTTGGATATTACAAGAATTTGTGGCGTAAGGTAGTTGGTCTCCTAATTTAAAAACTAAGTCAAATATTTTCACATCGTGAATGGCTTTGATTAAACTGGTATAATTAATATTAGTAAACATTCTCGCCATTTGTTTTTCTGTTTTTTCACTAGCTTCTAAGCTTTTTTCCCATTGATGTGTGATTGCTTCTCCTGAGTATTTATCAATTAAATTATGAGCATCAGCACTTTTTTCGTGACCAACTAGCAGAATAGGAATTTTATGAATTGCCTGAATAGGTGCCAGAATAAAAGGTAAGACGATACATTCTCCACTAGGAATAGTCCTAAAAGGTTTTTTGTACTCAAAATATCCTTGGGTGCGAGCAACTATGTTAGAAGACTCAACCCTTTGTTTAAGCCAAGGGTAATAAGAGTCCTCAAAGTAGATATAATGCTGTTTCCTATAGTTTAAATGTTGGCTAGCTTGAGTAAAAAGTTCTTTTTGTTCTTCAATATTGCCATAGGAATTATATAAGCAAGTTAGAATATCGTAATTCATTCCAGCTTTTTGTAAAATTAGACTACATAGTAAGCTATCTTTAACCTGAACCTGAACCTATAATTGTATCTACAGTCTTTTCTTCAGTTTTTAATTTGAAAAGAGGATAGGTAATATCTTGACCAAGTACTGATGTGTTAACTTTTATTTCTGGACCTTGGTATACAATTTTCCCAACTTGATAGCGATTTTCACTCCAGCATTTGAGGATCATCGTTTCCAAGAAATTGAGTAATTCTTGGTCAATGAATTGGCTATATTTGCTGAAGTCAATTTTTTGGGGAAGTACACTAGAAAAGCGTAGGCTAAATAATACGGCAATAACTACAGCAAAACATTTTACCCGAGCAGGAGAGGCTAAATTTGTATCTTCTAAACTGATTGAGTCATACTTGATAGAACAATCAATTTTTTCTCCATCTAGGAGATAGCGAAACCATATTTCATTTGATTTAACTAAAACATTTTCTAGGTAAACTTCCTCAACCAGAAAGTCTTCAAATTCTTCGCAGTTGAAATGATTTTTTGTTTCTAACATTTCTAACATTTGGTTATGGTTCTTATTTTATACAAACCTTAAATGAATCTTTAAACTTTAAGTTAATTCTTTTGCTCGACCTGCCCCTTCATGGGTTTCCCAAATTGATCGGTAATCTGTTAGCATTACGTCCATGGTGCTAATTTTTTCATCTGTGCCAAAAGGTTCAATAATTGAATCAATATTCGGATACAAAAATAGAGGAATTGATATGCGACTTACGGGAAGATTGTGAACAACTTCATGGGGTGTGCTGACAAATTTACCTTTCGTCCACATTTGCAATATATCACCTAAATTAATGACAAAAGCATCCTCTAGACATGGAACGCTGATCCAACGACTATCGGTTTTCACCCGCAATGATTCCCCAGGAAGGTTTTCTTGAATCAATATGGTAAACATTCCACTGTCAGTGTGCTTCCCAGCTTTTCCTGTTTCTGGGGGATAATAAGCAGCACGATGAATTAAAATCGGATCGGTAAAGAAGCGATCGAACCATCTTGCTTCTAGTCCCAATGCTAAAGCAATTCCCTTTAATAAAGGTGGAACCACTTTCGTCATAATCTCGTTTTGCAACCGATAATTACAAGAAGCAAAACCAGGTGCAACGGTGTCATCTGGAAAAATAGTCTTTCCTGTAAAAGGTTTCTCAGAATGAGGACGTTCTAAACCAAAGTTAAAAGATTCTTTCGGGTCAAAACCAGCTGTTCCATTAACAGCTTCACCGTATAGGGGAATGTAACCCCGAGAAGTTTTAGGAGAGACAGTCTGAATATCCTGTCGATACTCCTTTTTAATGGCCTCGGGTAGTTTAAAAAATTGCCTAGAAGCAGCGATCGTTTCTTCTATGACTTCTTTGGCAATACCATAATCATTCAAATAGAAAAAACCGCTATCGTCGCAAGCAAGATACAATCGCTCGATTTCCTGCGCATCTTCTTGTGCTAACTTTTTGAGGGAAATAATTGGCAAATTTTCCATATTGCTCCTGAGATTTTTGTTGTTAATTAAAATAGTTGTTTGTCAGGACTAGAATTATTGCTGGGAAGAGTTCCTTAGAACTGGACTAATTTTTTGCCACAACCATTCTGGCATAGTATGATGATTTTCATACACTTGACCGAATTGATTCTGAATTTGCTGAAAATAATTTTCTACAGACTTACCACTATTTTGCAACGGTGTCAAAATTTCCTGTTCAAACAGAGCGATACAGCTGACGCCACGCTCCGCGATCGCCTGATTTCTCACACCTTGTTGATAAACCTTGTAAAAATAAAGTTGAGTTTCCTCAGGCATTCCTACACATTCCCAAGGAATATAACCTTTTAATCCTAGTAATTCTGACCATATATATAAATTTTCTTCCATGGCGAAGAGGTCTTTACCAAAAGCTTTAATTACCTTTTCTCTATCTCCATAAGCGCAAAAACCAGCAAAAACATAGCAGCATTTTTCACAACGACAACACCAAGGTTTTTGGATATTACAAGAATTTGTGGCGTAAGGTAGTTGGTCTCCTAATTTAAAAACTAAGTCAAATATTTTCACATCGTGAATAGGTTTGATTAAACTAGCATGATGAATATTATTAAACATTCTTGCCATCTGGTCTTCTATTTTTTCATTAGCTTCTAAGCTTTTTACCCATTGATGTGCGACTGTTTCTCCTGAATATTTATCGATTAAATTAGGAGCATCAGCACTTTTTTCGTTACCAACTAGCAGCAGAGTAATTTTATGAATTGCCTGAATGGGTGCTAGAAGAAAAGGAAGGATGATATTTTCTCCAGCAATATTATGAAAAGGTTTTTTGTACTCAAAATACTCTTGGGTGCGAGCGACTATGTTATAACGATCGAACCTTTGTTGAAGCCAAGGATAATAAGAGTCCTGGAAGTAGATATAATGTTGCTTTCTATAGTTTAAATGTTCGCTGGTTTGAGTAAAAAGTTCTTTTTGTTCTTCAATATTGCCATAGGAATTATATAAGCAAGTTAAAATATCGTAATTAACTCCAGCTTTTTGTAATATTAGACTGCATAGCAAACTATCTTTACCTGAACCTGAACCTATAATTACATCTACAGTATTTTGTTCGGTTTTTAACTCGAAAATAGGATAGGTAACATCTTGACCAAGTAATGATTCGTTAACTTTTATTTCTGGACTTTGGTACACAAGTTTACCTACTTGATACCGATTTTCACTCCAGCATTTGGGTATCGTAGTTTGCAAGAAATTCAGTAATTCTCGATCGATGAATTGGCTGTATTTGCTGAAATCAAATTTTTGGGGAAGTACACTAGAAAAGCGTAGGCTAAATAATACGGCAATAACTACAGCAAAACATTTTACCCCAGCAGGAGAGGCTAAATTTGTATCTTCTAAACTGATTGAGTCATACTTGACAGAACAATCAATTTCTTCTCCATCTAAGAGATAGCGAAACCATATTTCATTGACTTTAACTAAAACATTTTCTAGGTAAACTTCCTCAATTAGAAAGTCTTCAAATTCTTGACAGTTGAAATGATTTTTTGTTTCTAAAATTTGCATTTTTTCCTGATTTTTATTTACTTAATATGTGAGTAGTTATTATGGTGTAATTACAACTTTACCAAAGAAGCTTTTGCTTTGAAAAAATTTCTGAGCTTCCTTAATTTCATTCAGGGGAAAAACTTTAGCTACTTGCGGTTTCAAGAGACCTTTTTCAATATACTGAAGCAAGTTTTGAAACACTTGAGGTTCAAAGCGAGTTGCTCCGATCATTTCTGTATCTTTGTAAATCAAATCTCGCAAGTCTAGCTCAACTATGGGAGAAGCGATCGCTCCTGCTGTCACATACCGCCCCCCAATACTCAGCGCTTTGAAAATTATCTCAAAATATTCTCCACCTACCACATCCACGGAAACAGTAATTTCATGCTGCGCCAAATTTGATGCTAATTCATCGTTGCGAGGATAAATATAATCAGCACCTAATTCCTTAACTAAATGTTCTTTATTTTTGCCGACAATTGCAATAACTGTTGCTCCTCTTATTTTAGCTAACTGAACAGCGGAACTCCCCACACCACCAGAAGCTCCCATAATTACAACAGTGTCTTGATAGCTAACTCTTCCTTTTGTTAAGAGATTTTCTGCCGTAGAATAAGAACAAGGTACAGTAGCTAGCTCAACATCTGACAGGGATGAATTAATCGGATAAACATTGGTGGCAGGAATAGCAACATATTCGGCAAAACCTCCATTCAATTCACTGCCCACATATTGATATTTTTCCCGATTTTCTAACCTGATCCACGGATCAACAATTACCCTTTGATTGAGAAATTTAGGTTCCACATCCGCGCCTATTTCTACAACTTCACCGACAATATCTGCACCTTGAATTCTGGGAAATTTTATCCCAGTCTGAGACCAACCTGTAGATTTTTCCTCATCATTTTTCTTAGTATCTTGGAGAATTTCTTGAAACCCTTCATCTGCTGCATACCATCCAGTACGGGTATTTATGTCTGTATTATTAACAGAACAAGCACCCACTTTAATTAAGACTTCTCCCTGCTGAGGAATAGGTTTTGCTACTTGGGTATATTCTAATTTTTCCAGTCCTCCATACCCAGTTAGCAGAACAGCATTCATTAATTGTGTCATAGTTGCTCTATTATTTGTAGCTTACCAAAAATTTGCCATCAATAATCTGATATCCTTGCTTAAATCCAGCATCAGTCAGCGCTTGAGTTGTCTGTCGTCCATCAAAAAAATAAAAACGGCAAAATTGTTCGCCGAGAATTTCTCCATTAGCTTGAGAAAACACATACCACTTATCAAGATAATTTCCCTCTTTCTTGATTTTCTGCTCATAAAAAATCTCTTCTTTGATTTCCTTTTTATAGTTGGTATGACCTCCCTGAATTCCTAATGCTAATAATCCACCGTTCTTAGAAACCTACGATAATCTATAAAAATCTATGATTATCTGTTCCATTCCTGCTTCTACCTGGCAACGTCGGCGTTATCCAGTCCACAGGCTGACACGGACGAACTGCCCGCCATAGCTAAATTTAACGCTGCATTTCCTACGGAATGCTTCGCAAACAAGTCTCGATCGCAACTGAAATTGCAGTGTTCACAATTGAATACACGCTCCGATAAAGACAGAGACTGTTTCACCTGACCACAGTGAGAGCAAGTCTTAGAGCTAGGAAACCATCTATTAACAACGATTAACTCAGAACCGTATAACTCACACTTGTACTCTAACTGTCTTCTGAATTCATAAAAACCCATCTCGCCAACAGCCTTAGCTAGCTTATGGTTAGCCATCATGCCTGATACATTTAAATCTTCTATTACTATCTGGCTGTGGTTTTTAGCCAAGTAAGTAGTTAGCTTGTGCAATGTATCTTTTCTGATGTTAGCTATCCTTTTGTGTAACTGAGCTATCTTAAGTTGAGCCTTTTTCCAGTTCTTAGAGAATTTAGTTTTATGTCTGTTGAGGTATTGCAACCGAGAGAGTTTAGCTTCTAACTTTCTTAAAGATTTAGCACCAACAAAAACTTCACCAGTAGATAACGTAGCTAGAGATTTTATACCTAAGTCTACACCAACTACATCTACTGATTTATCACTAATTTGGGGTATCCTTTCCATTTTGAAACTAATAAACCATCTATCAGCTTTTCTGCTAATAGTTACAGATTTAGGAGTTACATTACCTGGCAAAATTTCATAAGTTTTAATCCATCCAATTCGAGGTAGTTTTATCTGATTAAAACCTACCGATATTGAGCCATCTAGAGTAAAACTATCATCCCTACCTTTTTTCTTGAATTTAGGTTGACCAGACACTCTGTTAAAGCAGCGCTTCCAAGCTTCTGATAAATACCTTAAAGCATATTGAGGTGCTGTTTTAGATACTTCATAATACCAATAGTTTTTAGGTTTGACCATTGCTACTAATAGTTTATGCAAATCAATAGCAGTAGGAAATTTCAGCTTACTCTCAGGATTATTGGAATTGTGCTATACGGATGTTTCTAGTTAGCCATAACCCCCAATTCCAGGCGTGACGAGCTACACCAGAGTGTTTAGCCAGTAATGTTTTTTGTTGGTTATTCGGATGTAGTTCAGTATGATATCCAAGTAGCATAAACAGATAATCCCAGATTTTTATAGATAATACCAGATTTTAGCCAACAGTTACAAACCCTCGTCTAACTGACTGTGTAACTTTGCTAGCAACTGCTTATTTTTCTCTGGATCGCTTATGTGACTACAAATTCTATATTCTCCATTTTCTTCCACTACACAAATAACGCCTCCAGTTGAAACTATAGCTTCAAACTTTTCCTTACTTTCAAATTTTATAATATCTTCACAAATCAACCTAACATCTGAATTCCCTAATCTCTCCTTAGCAATTTCCAACATTCGGGGAGAAAAATCAACGCCAACAATGTTATAGTTTGCCAAAGAAAGCATTTTTTCAGTAAGTAATCCAGTTCCTATACCAATATCTAAAACTTTTCTTCTAGTGCCAAGTAAGTTGTACAAGATATTGCTAAGGGAATCATAGTTAAAGTATCCACTTGTCAATAGATTGTCATAATAATTTACTATCTCAACGTACTCGTTAATCATTTATTTTTATAGTAGGGAGTAGGGAGTAGGGAGAGTAGGGAATAGGGAAGATTTTTTTAGAAAAAAAACACGGAAAATGATTTTTTGAGTTATTATAGCGCTGTGCGCAGGCAACAGGCAACAGGCAACAGGCAACAGGGGGAATAAAAAGCTTATCATATAACACTTTCAGCTATTGGACACCTCCAGCAATTTGTAAATATGCCAGCGCTCATTGCTATACACTCTAGTTTATAGAACCCCTAAGCGTATCTTTTAGCTCTCTCCACCAAATGAGGGAGTAGGGAGTAGGGAGTAGGGGGGAAATAATTGATGACACGCTCTACAATAAAAGAGCATGATTTTTGATGATTGGAAATATCTTTCTCCGAAAAGATATATGCTTAAGTTAAGTATAAAGAGCGTACACCTAAATTTTTAGAGATGCCACTCAGGGGTTCTATAGGAAATAAAGGGCAAGTTTATTTTCTGGAGATGTCTAATACCAAGCGTTAAAAAAGAATGTTATATCATGTCCGGATAATTAGTTATAAAAAAACTTTCTCCTTCAACTCCAGTTCTTCTTCTTTCTTCCCTCTTTCCTCCTGACTCCTGACTCCTGACTCCTGACTCCTCCGTAGTTATTTATTTATCACTGTTCAACCGGACATGATATTACGAATAGTTTGGTCAACAAAAATGGTTAAAGTCAGATGTATATTTGGCACAATAGAACTATTTCAGGGTCAAAAATGATAATAACAGCCCTTTATACTGACTATTGACTATTGACTACTAGAAACAGTTCCAGTATTTGTAGCAAACATTTATCACGCTTGGTATAATAGACATAGCTGTAAAAATCAAAAATAAAATCAATTCTTATACATAAATTATCAATTATTTCTTTCTGTTGCCTGTTGCCTGTTGCCTGTTGCCTCTTTTCTGGAGATGTCTAATCAAAAATCTCAAATCACTCGTTATTGTACAACGCCATTTTTATAATATCTATCGCGATACATAAATAATGCGCAACAGCTTATTCAATACGCAACCGATATTCATAAAGTTTTTGGTAATAAGGTAAACAATACTCGTATGCTTGTTTTAAGTGAGCGTTATCTTCTATCTTCGCATAATTTTTTGGCTTTGGTTCATGGAAATAGGAACTTGAGAGTGCATAAGTATGCCATCCACCCTCCCATTCTTTGATTTGAGTTTGAGACTCAGCTTTCCATTCTAAAGCTTCTTTAATGAACGGTATGTCTACAGCTTTGCAATAAGCCTTAATAGTTGCTTCTGGCTTTTTTACTAAATCGTCCGAATCAATTAAGGTTGGTACTTTTCCACCGATTTCCTTAACCTGATGAAATAGCTGATAAACTCCTTCATATCCAGCTTCTTTTAAAGTAAAATCAGGTCTCAACTCAAAAAGTGATGGGAGCATTTTGATTGGATTTCTAATCAGAAAAGTATTCTCAAAATTAGATAAAAACTCTTGGTTAGCTATATGCATGACATAGTAGCTCATGTCTTTAATAAAAACTGGTTGCTTTTCAGTTTCTTGCTTTAACTTTTCCAAAATAGAGCTGAAATTATATTCAGAGCTTGGCTCTATGTCTGGATAACGAGTAGTATTACAACGTTCTTTACTGTAGTAATAAGATAGCCCAAAAGGTTCGTCATGTACCTCAAAATCTCCCCGTTCCTGCATCATGCACTCAAATGCAGTGGAAGTAGCTCGTGGCGTTGTCCACAATGCTAATATTTTTTCCATTTTTTATAATCCAGTTTAAGCAATTTGATCGCAATTCTCTAATCTGTGAGGTACAGGTATTGGCTCCCTTTTTTAAGAGGGAGCATAGGGGGTAGCTATACCTCGTTTAACAGAGAAAGGCTACATCTATAAAGATGGGAATCGCATTTTGACATTTTTCCGTGGTATTTCAAGTTGCGATTCATGACTTTTTTTGAAAATACAAAAAGCCTTTCTTTTTCTAAACAAATTCGTCAGCATTCAGCTCTTATAAGGGAATTTTAATATACAATGTTTCAGCCAGCTAGAGAGCGTAAAATTTAATTCTCACTCAATTAGTAAAGCTTTTATTTAGAACTAAAAAGAAGCAATAGCTGAAGTGCTGAATGCTGACGGCTGAATGCTTATACTAATTCTTTGGCTCTACCTGCCCCTTCGTAGGTTTCCCAAATTCCCACAAAATTCTTGATCATTACTTCCTGAGAAATAATTTTTTCTTCAGTGCCAAAGGGTTGGATTACTGTATCAATATTCGGATAAACAAACAATGGTATGGAAATCCGAGTTGTATCAGGATTATTATGAATTACTTCATGGGCAGTGCTGACAAATAACCCATTTGTCCATGTTTGTAACAGATCCCCTAAATTAATTACAAACGCATCTTCTTGACAGGCAGCATCTATCCATTCTTCTTTAGCATAAACTCTTAAAGAAGGTTGAGGAAAGTATTCTTGGATTAAGACTGTGAAAATTCCGTTATCGGTATGTTTTCCTGCTTTCCCTACCCCTGCTGGATAATAAATGGCACGATGAATTAATACTGGATCGGTAAAAAAGCGATCGAACCAATTTGCTTCTAATCCTAAAGCTAACGCTAATCCTTTTAATAATTTAGGAACCACATTTGTCATTATTTCATTTTGTAACTGAAAATGAGAACTAGCAAAACCTGGGGCTACACTATCGTCGGGAATAACATTGGGACCGGTGAACGGTTTATCAGACAGAGGTTTCTCTATACCTAAATCGAAAAATTCTTTTAAATCTCCTTGTACTCCATCCAAAAATTCTCCATACAAAGGAGAGTAACCCCTACAAGTTTTGGGATAAACTTTTTGGAGTTCTTGACGGTAGTTTAATTTAACATCTTCAGGTAGTTTAAAAAAATTCCGAGATGCCTCAATAGTTTGATTGATTATTTCTGGGGAAACTCCATGTTCTTTAAGATAGAAAAAACCATGTTCGTAGCAAACATCGTACAATTTTTTAATTTCTTGAGGGCTAGCTTTTTCTAATTCTGATAAGGAGATAATTGGCAGACTTTTCATAGTATCAATTTTATTTACCTATACAGTTCAATTTACCATCTAAATTTCCGCAATAAAGATCATAGAGTTAGCTAATCTTTGCTTTCTTCTATTGCTAGAAAATAGTTAAAGTTTTGGTAAAACCTAGGGAGTTGATTCTATCAGGTTTTCTCTTTGACTTTTTTGCCGTCCTTAGAAACCTACGATAATCTATATAAATCTATGATTATCTGTTCTATTCTTGCTTCTACCTGGCAACGTCGGCGCCTGTCCAGTCCACAAGCTGAAACGGTCGTTCGCGTTAGCGTTGCGGAGCAATCGCAGCTAAGAATTATAGATTATACCAGATTATGGGCAACAGTTACTAGCCCTATAGCGAAATAACAAGGGCTATCTTAAAAAGACTATAGCGCTGCGCGCAGGCAACAGGCAACAGGCAACAGGCAACCCACCCCTAACCCCTCCCAGGAGGGGAATAAATTGCCGATAATATAAGACTTTTAGCTATTAGACAGTTCCTGTAATTTTTAAATATGCCAGCGCACATTGCTATCAGACTAATTCAAAAACAGTACCCGAGCGACACTTTTAATATCCTGTTCCTAGAGAAAAGCAGGAGTAGTGCTGCATAACTTTTCGGGGTAGAAAAATTATCAGAATCAACATCCTAGGTAACACTAGCTATACGCGATCGCTAAAGCTGTATATATGGTTAGCTTTTTTCTTGGCTAGTTTTCATTCTTCACTTACAGCAGCTTGTGGATTAACAAACTGCAAATGCCCAATAGTGCGCCCCTTCTTCGGCAATATATGGACCATCCTTAACATGGTTGACCAATTTGACTTTACCTTCTTGTTGGTAGCGGTTGCAAATCTCTTGGAAATTAGTGCTATCGTAATAGCTCTTGCGGGTACTTACTACCACCCAACCACCTGGTTTGGTAATTCGGATTAGTTCTGATAAAGCAGTTGGTGGCACATGACCTAAAGTGAACACGCCACAACAAATTGTCGCATCATATTGGTTGTCCTCATAAGCTTCATTTTGTTTGGTGAGGTCAATTCCACTTTCCAGAAAATTATAAGCACCTGTCGAACGAGCTTGTTCTACCATTCCTTCAGACAAATCAGCTCCATCTACACCATGATAACCTTTTTGCTTGAGGACAGTACCCACTAAACCTGTACCGCACCCTGCATCTAGAATTTTGATCTGACGATCGCTCGAGTCTACTGTTTTTAAGCCATTATTGCTTTTCAGTGTTGTCAATAAGTTGACAATATATTCTGGTCCTATATACTGTTCATTGGACACATCGCTGTTATATGCGACCGCCCATTTGTCGTAGTATGTTTGGATCTTTTCAGCATCACCAGACAGAGTATGAGCTTCTTTTATTGCGTCAAAACTCTCGTTTTCTTTACTCTTTACTGCTTGATTCATTGTTTTTATTCCTGACTACACTACTTTTGTATAATTTACTGTTTTCATGTTAAGTTTCTAGTTTGTGTTGTACTAAGAACCCATAACTAGATAATGTTTGAGGTGTTTTCGAGCTTGTGCTAAATTAAACTCTCCCTCAACATTTTTAACGCTTTACTTGGCCTAATAAACTCACTCAAACCTAGCCAAAACTGATTTTTTGGGAGACTAGCTTTGGTCTTTTTTTGAAGAGTACTAAGATACTTTTTTTACCGAATTATTAATTATTAATTATTAATAATTAAATAATTCGCGCCTTGAAGCCTCCCCTTTTAAGGGGAAAAAGCGGTCGTTAGCGGAGCTTCCCGTAGGGTGGGATGGCGTTTTGCTCCGCAACATATAAAGCGGAGCGGCTCTGTCAAGAGCGGGTCTCCTCGCCATATCCATGAGACCAAGAGAAAAGAAATAATATCTCCTGATATTCAATTCAGTAACGGTTAAAACCCGAGGTAATTATCAATTATCCATTATCCATTATCCATTAATGAAACCCCCTAGTTGCTTTCTACATGAGGCAGAAATAGTTTAACTAGCTAGTCATCAATTCTGAGGATTCAGCTATCAACTAAAATCACTCGCGCTCAATATCCTCACTATATTTTCCTCCATTAGTGAGTGGTACTGGTGGTAGCGACAGGGATGTAATATCTACGATTTCGTTCTACTAAACTTACCCAAACTATCCCAAAATTACCCAAAATAATATCTTGAACTTTGGCAGATCAGTTCATGCGCGTGCTGACGCAATGCTCCGCAAACACCGAAGAACGCTGACCGCAGTCTGTAACTCATCTTCTCCAAAGGCTTCAAATCCCTTGGAAATCAAGCTACTTACGCACAGAGTTTTCTAGTTACCTAGCTTTACTTGCTGAATGCTATCTTGTTATTCCATATCTTAATTGTATTGAGTACTCAATACTTTGCTGAGGAGATAGCATAAGGCAAGCAGGTTGTCAACAGAGAACTTTTTCATCACTAATTTTCCCTATTTAATATGACAAAGGGCTTCGTCTCGATCATTTTTTGGTGATTTCAAGTATTACATTAGTTTAGATTAATTTTCGCCTTCTATTATATGTGTACAGATAATATATGTATAGCAGGATATCATACTTTCTCGATTACGGTTTTTACGCCTGCCGCAGTCGCTGCTTCTGTTGTTTTTTGATCTCTTTCATTTACTCTATTCCACTCGCTTTTGTCCAGTAATTGAAATATGATTGGACAGCCCATTGTCCCTGTGCCAATGAATGAAACGTTAATTTGATTTTCCATCAAAAATATTCCTGATTGACGATATAACAGGTTTAACAGTTTCAAGTTTAGTTGAGAAAATCACTATAGTCAACAGTCAACTTTTGGCTTAATTGCTAATAAATGGGAAGAAACTCTGGTATTGCGCCATTTGAGTTTCTATCCCTCATAGTTTTCCTATTGTTGCTTAGTTTTTTATGGTATTAAACCACTAACCTAATTTCGGCCTTTTGGTCCTAAACCTACTGTACCCGCATAGATGGCACGATCGCCTAACTCATCCTCGATCCGTAACAGTCGATTATACTTAGCTACTCGTTCGCTACGACAGAGAGAACCTGTTTTGATTTGACCTGCCCGTGTTCCTACTGCCAAGTCAGCAATAGTTGTATCTTCTGTTTCTCCTGAACGGTGACTGATAACGGAGCGGAAACCATTACGAGTTGCTAAGTCAATAGTTTCTAGAGTTTCAGTTAGGGAACCGATCTGGTTAAGTTTAATTAAAATTGAGTTACCAGCACTCATATCAATGCCTTTTTGTAAACGAGAAGGGTTCGTAACAAATAAGTCATCTCCCACTAATTGAATTTTGCTACTTAATTTTTGAGTGAGCTGTACCCAACTGTCCCAGTCGTCTTCATGTAGGCCATCTTCTATGGAGACGATGGGATATCGATCGACTAAACTAGCTAAATAATCAATTAATTCAGTAGGAGAATGAGTTGCGCCGTCGTAAATATAGTTACCATCTTTGTAAAATTCGCTAGCAGCTACGTCTAATGCTAGAGCGACTTGTTCTCCTGGTTTGTAACCAGCTTTCTCTATAGCTGCAATTAATATATCTAATGCTTCTTGGTTTGAACCTAAGTTGGGAGCATAACCACCTTCGTCTCCTACTCCACCTAGTAAACCTTTGTCTTTTAGAACTCCACTGAGGGTAGCGAAGACTTCTGCACCCCAGCGCAGTGCTTCTTTAAATGAGGGCGCACCCACAGGTACAATCATAAATTCTTGAATGTCTACGTTATTAGCAGCGTGGGCACCACCATTAATTACATTCATTAAAGGTACTGGTAGCAGACTGGCTTGTGGTCCACCTAAATAGCGGTATAGTGGCATACCTACAGCATTAGCGGCTGCTTTAGCGGTGGCTAGGGAAACAGCGAGGATAGCATTAGCACCTAAATTACTTTTATTGGGGGAGCCGTCTATTTCAAGCATTTTGCTATCAACTGAGGTTTGGTTGAGAGCATTGATTTTTAGTAGGGCAGGGGTAATTTTTTCTTCAACGTTTTTTACTGCTGTGAGTACCCCTTTACCGCTGTAGCGTCCTTTATCTCCATCCCGCAGTTCGTGGGCTTCAAAGCTACCTGTAGATGCACCACTGGGCACTTGGGCTAGTCCAATTATACCATTGGCTAGGTGGACTTCCGCTTCTATTGTTGGACGACCACGGGAGTCGAGAATTTCTCTAGCGTGGATTGATTCAATACCTGTCTCCATATTTTTTCTTCCTTATTCTGTTAAGTTTGATGGTGTTTGCTAAATACTAATTATGGGTTTCTGACGCTATGGGGAATCGTCTTTGTCAACCCAAATTAGCAAAATTTAGCATTTCCACTGACACAATAGAAGGTTAATCCGGCTTTTGAGCTAGATATCAAAAATGTTTAATAATTTTATTAATTCCCTTGACGTACCACTAATTTTCACTAAATGTGTGATTTTTAATTTTTTTTTAATCATTTTTTGAAAAAAAATATTTCATATGGATATTCTAGAATTTTGACGATTCATAAGTTTTAATTATTTTAAATTATACGAATCATTGAAAATTTTAAAGTTAGGCTTAGGCAGATTTGGGATTAAAGCTAATTGCCGATGACCAACTTTGAAAATCTGGTGCTACACGAATTAATTTTTTATGAATTTCGTCTGTCACCCACAATACCAATGGAAAGTGAAAGTTTTGGAATTTATTTCTGAGTAGGTTAGCTGCTATTAATAATCTATCTAGAGTATTAACTGATTCTAAACTCTTGACCATCAAAGCTTTTGGAGAAATAGGGCCTAAATTTTGGTTGATACTAGAGTAAAGGGTATCAGTAGAGTAGTCTAATGCTAACTCTTGGTATTCTACAGGGTATTCTTGTTTAAGTTTTTCGAGAATCTGTTCTCTTAATTCTGGAGAATTACAACGGACTAGAATTAGGGAAAAATCACCCTCAGACATAGTTAAAGCCCTCGCTAATTTTCTGAGCGATCGCTCATCATATTCAATTTTACTTTTGCTGATGTTAGACATTTTGAGTCTGTCCTCAATTTTATATTTAGATGATCGGCGATCTAAAGTTATTTGATTATTTATATATAACAGTAATTGTATTGTAAGAATATTGATTTGTATCTATGAGTGTTAGTGAGAATTATGGCGTAAATTTTGTTCTGTATCACTAGGTCATAGTGACTCAGCTCAAGGCCAACAACAACCTTTGTAACATTTAATTTTAAAATTAGTTGTATTTATTGATTTATTGTCAATAAATATAACCTAAATAATACATTTAATTATAAGTAATATTACTTATTTTTCAAGTGAATACAAAATCATGAGTTATAGTTGAATATTAATGATGAGTTAATTCTCCAAAATATACTGTTTTTTACTATACAAAAAAAAATTAATTGTTTTATCTAGACTATCTCTATTTGTATAAACAACTAGAAAAATTCATATGATAGCTTTACTGAAAATCAAGAAAAATAAATGTATTTTTAGCTTTTTTTGATTAAAAATTATCCAATTTACCTGAGATTATATATTTTTTATAGGAATATAATAAAGAGAATATTTGTTGGTTTAGCTAGGTAAAAATTGTCAAATATAGTAAAGATTAGATTGATAGTTTAAAAACTACTTTTTGATCGTTAGATTTGATATCAGGAAGATTTAAGCGCTCTTTAATTCAAAGTGTAGAAACTTAATACCAAATGAATATAAAGTTGCATAGAATAATATCTTAATCAGAGTTAACTGTAGATCGAAACAGACAAGTTAATAAATTTAATCATTTTGTGGAGTATCACATCAAATTGGTATAACACCTAATAGGTAACACCTAACTCTGTAGGATTTACGCAAATTTACTTTTAATATCAAATTCGGTTAAACAGTTATATATTGCTTATAGCAGTTTTCATTAACTAGGGTTTGCTGAATTTGTAGGGAGTAGGGAGTAGTTAGGAGGTAGAAGAAATGGGAATTACAGAGTCAGTGGCCAAAACAATAGTCATATCATGTCCGGTTGAATAATTAGACAATGGTTGTCCGAAGGCAGGAGGCAGGAGGCAGGAGGCAGAAGGTTTTCTCAAGAGTGTCACCTTTGGTAGAAGTAAGAAAGAAGGAAGAAGGGATAAATATTGAAAAAAAGGGAAAAATGATATAAATAACTATCTAAAATGAGCTGAATTAGCTATTTTTAAGCATATCCGATCAAGGTCTACCTTTTTGTAGCATTCTTTTTTCAAATTGGTATTAGACCGAAAACAGGCGCACTTTTTTCGACAAAAAAAAGCTGAAACCAATATCAGTCAATGCGCGCGATATTTTTTCAGCCAACCCTAGTTATATCATGTCCGGTAGCATCGGAGCGTGTATAAAATTAAGGTGACACTCTTGAGAAAACCTTCTGCTTCCAGCATAGCTGCCTTCTGCCTTCCTTCCACCAAAGTCTAATTATTCAACCGGACATGATATTATGTCTATCTTTTTTCCCTTTTTTTCAATATTTACCCCTTCTTCCTTCTTCCCTCTTCCTTCTTTCGTACGGACGTTGCATGCAACGTCCCTACCATCTGTAACAAACATTTATCACGCTTGGTATAAGTGGAATGCTCAAAAAGCGGTGCGATCCCGCGACGATGTCAGCTCGCTTGCGGAACGCGCACCAAGACATCACAAATTAGCAAGTGCTATTGCTGCCATACAGATTTTATGAATTTAAGCGTCAGCTTAGATACAAGTGTGAATGGTACGGCAGTGAATTAGTTATAACTTCGAGATTTTATCCAACTTCTCAAATATGTTCAAACTGTGAGCATCAACAGAAAATGCCGTTAAACTTGAGAACTTACAGCGCTTTTCATTTGAGTAGACCACAAAATTATTTTTGGCGCTTAGAGTAGGGAGTAGGGAGTAGGGAGTAGGGAGTAGAAAAATGCTTTTGGGTTGCCCATACTAACTGTAGTCTATCCATGTGAAAAGCGCTATATGAGTGTAGTGATATCATGTCCGGTAGCATCGGAGCGTGTATAAAATTAAGGTGACACTCTTGAGAAAACCTTCTGCCTCCTGCCTCCTGCCTCCTGCCTTCCTTCCGCCAAAGTCTAACTATTCAACCGGACATGATATGAATGCGGTTTTCATGTTGACAGCAGCGTTAAAATCTCTGTCAGCTTGAAAACCCTACTACCTACAACCTTCTTCAAATCGACTTGCGACCAATAATTGAAATTATTTCTAAGCTTTAAATACAATTGCAGGATCGATACGAGTTACTTTTTGAATAGCAAAGAAAGCTGAACCGACACACATAAAAACAGTTACACCTAATACTCCAAGTGCAGACAAAGGTGTAATCAAAATAATAATTCCTTTGCTTGCCACCCAACCACTCAACCCTAAACACACCAACATCCCAGGGAGATAACCTAAAACTGCCATCCAAATTGCCTGCTCCACAATTACTGCATACAATTCCTTATCAGATGCACCCATTGCCTTGAGAGTACCAAATTCTTTCAGGTGATCGGACACAGATGAATACAAAATTTGTGCAACCACTACTATGCCTACAATTATACCCACTACTGCACCCATTCCCAAAACTAAACCAATATTTGTTCGTGCCAACCAAAAAAATCTGGTTTTTTGAGATAATTCATTTTTAGTGTAAGCATTGGTATCTGGCATCGCCTCTTCTATTCTTTGTTTTAATACTTGTAAATCTTCACCTGGTTTAGCTTTGACTAATATATAGGCGATCGGATCTGCTACTTCTAATTCTTTTGGTGCTGGTGTTTCTTCCAACTTTTGAGTGAGGTCTTTTTGTTCTACTACTTTTGTACATTGAAAATTTCCTGCTCCTACAAGTTTGCACTTAAATTCGGCGTTAATACCTGCATTAATATATGTATTCGCGTTTTCTAGGGATGTAAATAATAAGGTACTTGATACAATTGACTGGGTACCTTTTGTCACTGCGACTAATTTTGCTGGTAGGGAACCTGCCTTCGCTGTTGTTCCTACTCCTTCTGCAAGCATACTGGATAATCTACTTTGGTCGGCCATCACTGCGAATGGTTGTTTCAGGTCGCTGACTTTACCCTCAATGACATTTCCTGGGTTGAACAGTTGTCCATCTTGGTTAAATCCCACCACCATTAATGGACTCATTTCTCCATTCTGAGGCCGCCATCTGACTGATCCTAAAATTAAAGCTTCTGCTTGCTGGACACCTTCTATAGTTTTAGCTTGATTCAATTGACCGTAAATTAGGGGGTCTGTCAGCTCGAAGTTGACCATTTCATTAGAGGCGATCCAAATATCTGCATTGGATTTATCTATTAGTAAGGTTGTGGAACGAGCAAACCCATTTAATATGCCTGTTTGAATTGTCACTAAGCTGACTGCAAATAATATTCCTGCTTGGGCTACGATAAACCGAGGAATATCTTCTAATAAATTTTTGCGAGCTATGGAAGCCATTTTGTTTTAGCCAAAAGTCCTAATAGATAGGTTTACCAACAATATAACAATATCAATTTGCGCTACGCGCTAGGGAATAGGGAATAGGGAACAGGGAATAGCAAACTTTCAACAATTAATAATTAACAATTACCTCTCCTTGAAAAGAAGAGGATTGACTCAAAAGACAATTTTTTCTTGTTTCTCCTTTAAAGGAGAGGCTTTAAACCTTAATTATTCGGTAAGTAGGAAATCAAAAATAAAATCTTTCTCTTTCGTCGTTGGATTTACAGCGTATTTCATATTATTCAGGTACACAAGTCTAACACTTCACCATTCATAATTTTTACAACTAATAACTAATAACTGATAACTGAAAAGGGAGAGGGTTGAAGCTCAAGGAAAAAAAGAAATTTTTTCCCCTTGAAAGAGGAGGGTCTTAACCTGAATTATTTAATTATTAATTATTAATTATTAATTATTAATTATTAATTATTCGGTAATATCTTATAGTCTACTCCTTGTCCTCTTGTGCATTTGTTTCTTGCTTTTTCACTTCTCTTTTTTTTGCTAATTCTGCTTGATGTAGCTCTCTATCTTTAATTGTTAGTAATTCTGGTATAGTAACAAACTCATAACCTTGTTTTTTCAAGCCAGCAATAATATTGGGCAGAGCTTCAACAACGTGACCTCTTGGGCCACCTCCATCATGTAGTAAGACAATTCCGCCATTACTGGCTTTATTCAAAACTTTTTTCGTAATTTTTTGGGCCGATCTATAATACCAGTCTACAGAATCAGCAGACCATAAGACTACAGTGTGTTTCCGTTCTTTGGCGTAGTCGGCTAAACCATTAACGAGGACACCTCCAGGAGGACGAAATAGGTTAGTAGTCCTACCTGTTATTTTATATATCAGGTCTGCTGTACGTCCAATTTCGCTTTTGATCCGGTCTGGACTCATTTTACTACTTTTAGAAGGGTGGTTCCATGTGTGGTTAGCAATAACGTGACCTTCTTCTACAATTTTTTTGCCTATTTCTTGACGTACATTTAAATGTTGGCCGACTACGAAAAAAGTTGCTCGAATATTATGTTTTTTGAGAATATCTAATATTTGTTCTGTAGTATTGTTCCACGGGCCGTCGTCAAAGGTTAAGGATATTACTTTTTGTTTGCTATTGAGAGTAACATTTTTAACTGTTTGACTTTGGAATCTTTTGGGGACACTAAAATTAAAGGTTTTTAATTCTAATTCCCTCAGTTCTTGCTTAGTATTATTAATTTTTTTAGCAACAACAGAACTAATTTTAATTACTTCTAATGGAGTTTCTTTGTTATTTGTTGATTGATTTATTTGCTTTGTATTTGTACTTGTTGCTGTTTTTACTGTAGTTGCTTTTGTTGTTGTTTGTTGATTTGTCCAGATTTCCATGGGCAATAACATCCCGATTAAGAAACTTCCACTAGCAGCTATCAGTGTTGCTAAAGATTTTCCTTGTCTGGATAGTGAACCTAAGTTTGTCATATTTTTCCTACACACCTTTATAGTTATAGTTGCTTGAAATTATTCAGTGATTTTTTCAAAGTTTTTCTATTTTTTAGGTAATTTAACTATTGTTTTAACTCTGGAATAATCACTATTATTCAAAATATTTTTATTTAGATTGATAAAATACTTAATTCTCCTCCTGAGTTTCATGTAACTAATCTTAATCTACTAAGTACTTTCCGGATTTTTTTGTGTGTAAAGATCTACAATTTTCTGAGTAACTTCAGCTATGCTTAAACCATCGGTGCTAATTTCTATAGCATCTGGAGCTTTTCGTAAGGGAGAAATTTTCCGGTTAGCATCTTTTTGGTCTCGTTGAATAATATCTTTTTTTACCTGTTCTAAGCTGATATTAGTTTGACCTTTTTGTTCTAACTCTAGCAGTCGTCGTCGCGATCGCTCTTCGGCAGAAGCTGTTAAAAAAATCTTTAGTTCAGCATTGGGAAATACATGGGTTCCAATATCTCGTCCTTCTGCTACTATTCCTCCTTTAGTTCCAAATTTTTGTTGTTGCTCTACCATAAAATACCTGACAGTTGCCTGAGCTGCAATAGCTGAAACATTATTTGTAACTTCTCTGCTCCGAATTGTTTCTGTAACATCCTGGCCATTAATCAGGACATGGTTATGTTCAGGGCCATTGAAGCTAATCTGACATTGACTTACTAATTCTGCTACTTGAGGTTCATCTTCTACTGGGATATTAGCTTGTAAAACCATCCATGTTACGGCTCGATACATTGCCCCGGTGTCTAAGTACAAAAGTCCTAATTTTTGTGCTACTAATTTGGTTACTGTTGATTTGCCAGCTCCAGCGGGGCCATCAATGGCAATTATTGGTTTACGGTTTCTCAAAAGTATATTATCTATTAAACGGCAAGATCCAATATGAGCAGCGATCGCTAATAAACCTATATCTTGAATATTTTCTAAAGGTTGTAAACTTTCTGGATCTACTATTTCTACATACTCTAGTTTTATAAATGGTAAAGTTGCTAATTGTTCCTGCACAGCATTTTTAATTTTTTCGACAATATTTGCTGCATTTCGATTTTCTAAAAATACTTTTCTACCATGACAAAGAGAACTATATAATATGGCAGCTTGCTGTTTTTGTTCGACAGTTAAATATTGATTGCGAGAACTAATAGCTAATCCTGAAGCTTCACGAACTATTGGACAAGAAATAATATTAACTGACAAACTGAGGTCTTTTACCAACCTTTGAATAATTGCTAATTGTTGAGCATCTTTTTGCCCAAAATAAGCATTATTTGGCTGAACTAAACTCAATAATTTAGTTACAATAGTAGCAATTCCCTGAAAAAAATCAGGTCTAGAAAGACTACACATAATTGATGTCATGCTAGATGGGGGAATAACTGTAGTTGTCTGATTTTGAGCGTTAGTAGACAACTCATTTTCCATGCCCATCGTTTCAGGACTGGGAGCAAAAATAATATCTACTCCTTCTTGTTCGCATAGTTTTTTATCTGTTTCTAACTGCCGAGGATATTGTTGGAAATCTTCAGTAGGAGAAAACTGTAAAGGATTAACAAAAATAGTTACAACAGTAATTTTATTCTCTTCTCTAGCACGTTTAATTAAGCTTAAATGTCCTTCGTGTAAAGCTCCCATTGTTGGTACTAAACCAACAGTATGTGGAGATTTTTGTAGATCATTTTTCAATAAATTTAAGTAGCATTGCAAAGCTGCAATAGTGGTAAATAGACGCATTTTTTAATAAGTATAATATTGATAATTGGCAATTGATAATAGGAACAGAAAGATTAAGTAGTAGCGTGACATACCTAAAATTTTGCAATAGTAGGGGCGGGTTCCACGTTAAATTAATAAGTCTTAACCAATTAGATTAACCCGCCCCCACCCCAATAATCTAATGCTCTTTTAAATAAGTAAGGAAATTTATTTTTAGACCGACTGCTCAAACATAAGCATATTTTATTTCTTATTCCCTATTCCCTATTTCCTAATGACAAATGTTAAATTAATTTTGCACAGGTACTTACTTAACCAACAGAAAAAAGGAGGGAAAAGATAGACTTTTCCCCCTAGCTATTTCTATCAAAAATGGAGCGAGTGAAGACTCCCGGTATAATCTCCGATTTACCGGGATATGAATCGCGACCAAACAGACAATAAGCACTCCATTGAGATAGACTTATGATGCAATAGAAACATGACAATACTGAGGTCTCACTGCGACCTTTGCAGATCGTAGAGTAAATTGACAATCGTTGGCGTACTGTCGGAGACTGGCAAAAGTCTAGATAAGTGCCACTCAAGCATTAAACCGCGCCGATGTGAGGTTTGGCAATCTCCCATTATAATCTTTGATTTAACGGAAGAGGATACCAATAGAGTCACTACTCATGTAGTCATGTAGAGTGAAAAATTAAATAAATAAATTAGGACTTACGCAGAAACTCTACTTATGGCTAGGGCGAATGCCATTCGCCCCTACAGATGGTGCTTCAAAGGTCAATTTGCGTAAGTCCAGTAAATGCCAAAATTAGTTAAACTAAGCCAGTTTGTTACCAAACCGACTCGTCTTCAGAACCGGACGTGAGACTTTCACCTCCAAATCGGCTCCTCTCTTAAACGTCCCTTGTCATGGGTACACCCCTAACTTAAAATCAACATATCGTCAACCCATAAATAACCTTCAGGTAAGTCCTGTAACTTTGGCGCATGAATATGTCTTTTTATCTAAGGCAGTTTTAGTATCGTGGCAATGTCGGTGCAACAATTGTTTATTCTTATATGTGTTGTCACCACCCTTAGACCTTGGTATTATATGGTCAACTTCCAGTAGGTCAGTCGGTCTAAAGGTTAGTCCACAAAATGCGCATTTATTATTTTGCCGTTTTAACAGCGTTGTAACTTCTTTCCTTACGCCCGGATATTTACCAATTCTATTACTCCAATAAGTCCAGTCGCCGTCATAAGGGGATTTATTACCTTTAACTTTTATGTGCCTTATGATAGGTACATCAGAGTGTAGGTTTAGTATATATTTGCCGTCATTAAGTACCCAATCTCGGATTTCTTTGCAGCAAGGATAATACTTTTCTTTCACCCATTGAGCTGACTTATTTGGATGCCTTCTACTTGACCATCTCCATAATCTTTTCCATAAGAGATTGTCTAAGTTATAGAATATCTCTTTACTGACTGTTGCTGAGTAGTAGTTAGCCCATCCTCTGATTATCGGATTTAACTTAGCTATTAAAGCTTTAGCAGGAGCGGTTTTGTGAGAATCACATATACCCGCCAATTTCCGATAATGAGTTTTTATACTTTTAGATGATGGCTTAATCAGCGTTTTATACCCCCGTTTGGTTGACTTTATCTTCCATTGCCTGATTGTGAATCCCAGAAAGTCAAATCCGGGTTTATTTCCCTCGTACTCTTCCAAGGTGTGGGCAATTTTGGTTTTTTCTGGTTTTAGTTCTAATCCTACCTGGCTTAACCATTCCTGTATTACGGTTTTTGCTTTTAACACTACTTTGATGTCTTCATGTAGGATAACAAAGTCGAGACTCATAGCGTACTAAGCTGAGGCTATTACGTTTTTCCTTTTTATTCTTTTTGCTCCCAGATGGGTGCTTGAGTTCAAGTTTTTCTGCAAACTTTTTAAGTCTTTCCTCCATACCGTGCAGGGAGATGTTTGCGCTTTTGGGGACTTATTACCCCTCCCTGTGGTGTACCTTCCACAGATTTTAGGAATTGATTATTATCGAACACTCCAGACTTTAACCATTGTTTGATTAATCGTCTGTAAGGAGATTGTCCTATCTTTCCTAAGAGTGCATCGTGGTTAATTCGGTCAAAACATTTGGATATGTCAGCATCTAACACATATTTTGGTTTTTTATTGATGCTGCTAAAGATGGCCTCTATGGCATCATGTGTTGACCACCGGAAAAGACCATAGCTATTAGGCTCAATACGTGCCTCCCACTCTGGTTCCATACCCAACTTAACCAAAGCTTGTAACGCTCTGTCGTACATCGTAGGGATGCCTAATGGACGTTTTTCATTTTTACCTGGTTTTGGTATATAGACCCTGCGGGTGGGACTTGCTTTGATGTGGCGTGATGAAAGTAGGTCCACCAAGTTTAGTCGCTGCATAGGAGGTAGGTTTTTGATGCCATCTATCCCCGCAGTTTTCTTACCTTGGTTATCCTGTGTCACGCGTCTGACAGCCAGCAACCTTGCGTAATAACTTTTTAAAAGAAGTTTTTGGTATCTGCGCATCTTGCGGAGTTCGCCACGGCTGGATGCAATGTATATCAATTTTTGTAATCGAAACACAGATTTCTCTACCTTCTTCCAATTAATATCCTTCCATTTAAAGTTAGGATTGATTGAAACTTGTGAGGGTATATCCTCTGTATCCCATGCTACGCTTAAAAATGGCTTAGGGTTTCCTAATCTTCTTTTTAGTGTCTGAGCTTTATTCATTACTATTCATTGCCTTACATTACGTCTAACAGTGGATAAGTCTGCAAATAAAGCTTTTTACCCAATCCTACTCTCCCTTTGACCTGCAACCGTTGTGCAAATTGACTTTGAATAGCGCACCTTCGTTCTCGACCTATATTCTTAGGTGTCAAAGAGAGGTTTCTTCGTTCCCTTATACCTTTAATTACGACTGATTTAGTGGGGCAAATTCTCCCGGAGGGTGCGATATGATTGTTGATGATTCCAGATCTATAGAATCACCCATAGACCCTCTGACTTACGTCCTACATTCTATAGCTGCCTTGAGAATGGATTTCACTAACGAGAGTTTAATTGCCTTCCTGTTCGTCCACTTGTCAGTCTCTGTTAGGAGTCTCACTTATTTGGTAGTTAAAGCTTTAACCCCATTTAGACCAGCTTCACAGATTGATGTTCATTCGCTACCGTGTGGTCTACACTGTCAACCCAACAACAGGGCGGATGGAATTTCACCACCAAGGTAATAAGAGTTATTCACAAGTCGAGGTTATCCTCATGTGTTGACTTGGAACGGCCATTTATATCTAGTTTCCTAGTTTAGTGACCAACGAGTCGCACAGATCCACGAGAATCAATAACCTCAACTTTCACAGGAGCAACTCCACTATGAACCATACCTAAAATACGAGCCGCCGCAGCGGATAAATCAATAACTCTGCCTCGAATAAATGGGCCACGATCGTTAATTCTGACAACGACTGAACTACCATTATTGAGATTGGTTACTCGTACCTTTGTCCCAAAAGGCAAAGTTTTATGGGCTGCTGTCATGGCATATTGATTGTAACGTTCGCCACTGGCACTTAAGTTACCATGAAATCCAGGGCCGTACCAAGAAGCCCAACCTTGATATTGGAAAGTAATAGGTCCAACAGCTATTTTTTGTGGTTCTGGCTGTGGTTTTGGTTTTGGTTTGCCCGTTATTTCTTTTAAAGGAGGAGCGTTATTAACTTGTCGTCTTAGACGGTTAGTTGCTTGTAGAGTATCTGTTGCTAAATCGTTAGTAGTATCTGGCAGAATAGTCTGCTCATCTATTTCTACTAATTTTTGGTCATTGACCAGAATCATGTAGCTTTCAGTATCTGTGTCCCACTTAGCTGTAATATCCAGATTAGGGTTTTCCTGCATTAGCTGATTTAGTTGAGAGGCAACTATTGATGCTCGCCACACAGGATCTTTTTGTTGGTTTGAATTAGAAGATTGAATAGTAGCTACTTTCACCGAAGAGTCTGAGTTAGACTCTGGACTAATATTATTTACCTTCTTACTCTGAGAGTCAAGAAAAGTCAGAACTGGAATATTACGAACATAGAGAGTTGCAGCTTGACGACCAGTTAGTTCATGGGCAAAAATTTCAGTAACAGTATCTTCTCCCTGTTGTCTGTTTAACTGGTATTCTCCAACTTTCAGCACGTCTGCCTGTCTATTGGCAAGAGTTTTCTGTAAGTTATCATTTGTTTCTAAGCTTTTATCTGTTGGTTCGTTTTTTTTATAAAAGTTGTCTTCTTGAAGAGTATCTGCATAAGAGTAACCTACACCTACACTAGAAAATATCAAGAAAGTAGTCAGAAAAGTCCAAATTTTGTACTTCATAAACCTATTTTTTTTAAGCTCTTTTTTTTAAGAAGCACCCATTGAGTTGAACTTATCTGGGCATAGTCCAGCTAAGACTATTCCAGATAACCCAAACTCTTCGATGTTTAAGTATTATTAAGAGACTGGAATAGAGTATCACAAACTTTTAAGATTGGGAATCAAATTAGAAAAAAAATTTGGTTAATTTCATCGTAAAAATTTAGGGATGTGGGAAACTAGTGCAGGATGGCAGAAATAACTAACCAGTTACAAAATCCTAAAAGCCTTACCAATCAATACTTTTGACTTTTGACTTTTGAATGCATGACTTCCGCGTAGCGGCACTAGGCCGTTTTAACCCCTGGATGAAAACTAACTGACAGGTTTTAACCAGTCGTCTAAATATTGCCTTTCATAATTATTTTCGCTATACTTATACTATATGGCGATAATAGTTGAAATGTATCTGACCCAAAAGAACAAAATCAGGAACTTGTCCGCGGCTATGCCATTAAGGGTTAAATTTGACGTGGATTTATCCCGGCAAATTTATTCTGCTTAAGAATCCGCGTGGATTTATCCTGCGGAGTGTCAAAGAGACAATACAGATGGTAAACTTCTAAAGGCTAGACATCCTGACAAAAATAGGGATTTATGAAATTGCCTTTGCCAGATCGAGAATCTTTCAGAAATTGGTTTCTTAATCTTTATGTTGTCTAGCGCACAATCAAAGTTTTGGCCTAAGACATGATGGATTATAAACAAGCTGGTGTTGATGTTGAAGCGGGTCGTGAATTTGTAGATAATATCCGCAATATGGTTATTAGTACCCACCGACCAGAGGTTTTAGGAGCATTAGGTGGGTTTAGCGGTTTATTTGCTTTGCCAAGTGGTTATACAGAACCTGTTTTGGTTTCTGGTACTGATGGTGTGGGCACAAAATTAAAACTAGCAAATATTCTTAATTGTCATCATACTGTTGGTATTGATTTGGTTGCTATGTGTGTCAATGATGTGTTGACATCGGGGGCGGAACCTCTATTTTTTTTGGATTATTTAGCAACTGGAAAATTGGATCAGCAACAGTTAACTGAAGTGGTTTCTGGTATTGCTGAAGGATGTCGTTTAGCGGGGTGTGCTTTAATTGGAGGAGAGACTGCTGAAATGCCTGGTTTTTATCCACCTGGTGAGTACGATCTGGCTGGTTTTTCTGTGGGAATTGTAGAAAAAAGTTTAATTTTGGATGGGTCTCAGGTAAAAGTAGGTGATGTGGCAATTGGATTAGAAAGTAGTGGAATTCATAGTAATGGTTTTAGTTTGGTTAGAAAAATTATTGATGAATGCAATATTTCTCTACAAGATAGCCCAGATTTTTTGGAGCAAAAAAGTTTAGGAGAAGCGTTATTAACTCCAACAAAAATTTATGTCAAGCCAATTTTAGCAGCGCAAAAATCTGGTTTAGAAATTCATGGTATGGCTCATATTACTGGGGGTGGTTTACCAGAAAATTTACCTCGTTGTTTGCCAAAGGGAATGTATATTGATATAGATAAAAGTAGTTGGGATATTCCTCCTATTTTTAGGTGGATTTCCGAAGTTGGAAATGTTGAAGAAGAAGCAATGTTTAATACTTTTAATATGGGGATTGGTTTTGTGGTTTTAGTGTCACAGAGTCAGGCAGAAATAACGATTAATTGGTTTGCTTCTCAGGGAATAAAAGGTTATTTTATTGGTGAAGTTAGTTAGTTTTTGAGTAAGCATTTCCTGCGGAATGCTGCGCAAACAGCTATTAGCTGTCAGCTAGCCTCCTGCGGAGGAACTGCGGACTTCAGCAACAAGACTCTCTCTTATGGGACAGTGTTTAAATTAACAACTGACTTTAAGGACAAGAAAGCTAACTTTTGTAGTAAGACAATTAATAAAGCTTTTATCTTATAACTAAAAGCAATAGCTGATGGCTGATAACGCAGTTCCTCCCATAGGAGGCTGGCTGACGGCTGACGGCTGACGGCTGAATGCTTACGTTTTTGATCATGGGTTTAGCAAAAAAATAGGGAGGGATTTATTGATGAGAGAGTAGGCGTTTTGCTAGCGCACAACTACGTTAACGGCTGTCGCTGATATGTTTGCGCAGCATGACCTAGGAAAACGCGGAGCGTTGCGTCAGTAGTATTGCCAAAGTAATTTATTCAATTATCAATCTTTATTTATTGTCCTCACACCTATAATTTTAAATTACCTAAATCACCGAAATATATTTAAGTTTTTTATGAAAAAAAGATAAAAATCAGCAAGCAATTAGTATTATATTTGCATCATATAAATTGATGCAAAGAGTTGATTTTGTTATTGATATCATGTCCGCTGGTATCGTTTGTGTAAACCCAAGGGTGAATATCTGCAGGAAATTTAAGTTTTTTTTTATTGCTCTTAAGTATTCCTTCCTGTTCCCTGTTCCCTGTTCCCTACCTTTGCTATACAATACTGATGCTACCAGACATGATATGAACTATAAATCCAAACCTAATTAAAATGAGACTTTAATATTGCGACCGCAATATTTCATCTTAGATTTGCTAAATTTACGATGGTTAATGATGATTTATTTGAATAAAAATTTCCTTGATTTGAAACCTAAGTAAATAAGTATGAAATGAAAAACTGGTTAGCGATAATTGTTGCATACAATATCTGATATCCAGCAATTTTTCCCAAATTATTAAATAGTTTTCACTATCTAGTTAATTAAATATTAATCATTATAATAATTTCATGGCCAATACTTAGTTTAAAAGTGTAATTTATCTATGATTTTATCTCTAAAAAATTGTATTTTTAAGAAATTGAGGTATTTAAAATTCTGAGTGTTTTTAAGATGAATTCCGAGTAATTTTCTAGGATTTAATTAAAAGTAAATCTAAAGTTAAATGAAATATAGCAATCCGCGCAGAGGTTGCGGGTAATCAAAAACGTAGATAAAAAAACTGAAACTCCCGCCTGTTTCCTGTTCCCTCTCTTGGTCAGCATTCCCTCTCTTGGTCGGCATTCCCTTGCGACTGGCGTCGTCGCGGAGTCCGACCGCTTGCGCCTGACGGCGACGCGGGGTCTGACCGCTGTTCCCTAAAAGCGGTAAGATTTTTATACACAAATAAAATAGGATTGCTATAGTAAAGTACACAATTAATTAATAATTTATTTTTCTAGTTTAAAAGATGATAAAGAAGAAGTATATTCCTACCCCTATAATTGAGAAAAAAGACCGAAAAACAGTCAAAATTGTGGATAAACTAGAAACTCGTCGGTTATCAACCCCCTACATTATTTGGCGATTCATAGTTTATTTTTTAGGAATACAATACCGCAAGTTTACTGGTAAGTCAGATGTGCAAAAAACAGCCACTCAATTACGAGAAATCTTTGAACAGTTTGGTGGTTTTTGGGTAAAAGCAGGTCAGCTATTAGCATTGCGAAGCGACTTATTTCCAGATGAAGTATGTGATGAACTACTCAAGTTACAGTATGAAGCTATTGGATTTCCTTTTGATATAGCACAGTCAACTATTGAATCAGAATTAGGCAAGCCAATAGATCAGATATTTGCAGCCTTTGATGAACAACCTTTGGCTGCTGCATCTATTGGTCAAATTCATAGAGCAGTTTTGCGGAAGAAGAAAAAACTAATTCCTGTGGTTGTTAAGGTTCAACGCCCTGGTTTAGCAGAGTCTTTTAAGCGAGATTTGGATGTGATTAAGCTTTTTGTCAATGTGTTGATCACCTTGAATATTGGTAGTTATTTACGTTTAGATGAAGCTATTGCAGAACTGGAGAAAACTTTTAGAGAAGAGTTAGACTTCCGCTATGAAGCAACAAATGCTCGTAGGATGAAAAAAACGTTAAAAGAGCAC
This sequence comes from Okeania sp. SIO3B5, assembly GCF_010692555.1. Classification (GTDB taxonomy): domain Bacteria; phylum Cyanobacteriota; class Cyanobacteriia; order Cyanobacteriales; family Microcoleaceae; genus Okeania. Next base: position 29,864 of record NZ_JAAHHG010000032.1, read on the forward strand.
AAGATATATGCTCCGAAAATTTACGATAAATATTCTAAACGTCGAGTTTTGGTAATGGAATTTATCGATGGTGTATTAATGGCGGATTATATTAAGACCTATCAACGCGATCGCGCTAAAGCTAGAAGATGGGAGGACGAAAACGATGTAGACCCCAAAAAGGTAGGTGAAGGCTTATACTTATCATTGTTGCGACAAATCTTTGAAGATAATCTCTATCATGGTGACCTACATCCGGGTAACATTATTTTGCTGCGTAAGAACAAGTTTGTATTGATTGACTTAGGAAGCACGGGTTCTCTAGACAAAGAATCAAGAGATACCTATATGAAGTATAATAATGCCTTGGGAGAAGGGGATTTTGCCAAAGCTGCTGACTACACTATACGATTTGGTGTAGATGTACCGAAGGCTAATATTCCCAGAGTACGGGTAGAAATGGCACGGGCAGTAGTGAATTGGGCAGCTCAGTCAGGGCTTAAGGGCTTATCATACAAAGAAAAATCCTTGGGTGGAGCTACCGCTGAGCTTTCTCAAGTTCTAATTAACTATGGTATCCCCACTAACTGGTCATTTCTGAAAGTTAGTCGGTCTCTTTTAACATTAGATGGTTCGCTTCAGTATTTGTTACCAGAGTTCGATTATTTCAAGATTAGTAAAAAGTATAATAAAGAATCGGGGCGCCGTGCTTTAACTCAAAGTCTACGCCCTGAGAGTATTATGGCATCAATGAATAAGTTATCAGAAACTGTTGCTGAGTATAACGATCTGATTCTGCCTCAAGTCCGACAGCGAACTATACCTTTTGAGTTAACAGTTAACAAGTTTGCTTTATCGTTGGCAGTGATTTTGCGTACTTTGTCATCTGTATTGCTGATAGGTGGGTTTGGAACACTGTATGTATTCCTCTATCAGCAATATTTTGGGGTTATTCAACCTATTAATGTTGAAGTTGTTGATGAAGTTGTGAGACAGTTGCCATATATACCATATTTAGAGTGGGTAGGGATATTAATTGGTGGGGGATTGACTTTCAGAATTTTATTAGCTTGTGCAAATATTTTAGAGCGTAAGGAGTTTTGAAACAAACCCGGTTTCTGCGCTTTTTTATAGGGAAACCCAAAAAAAACTATCTAACTTGCGCGTAGATTAGCATCTGCTGTTATCATTGGTAGGTGGTATATGCACATGGGAATCCCTCAATCGCTTTTCAGCAATTTTACGCTCCGTCTCATTGTCAGTTACTGGGAAATGCGCTAACGCTACTTCGTCTACTTTTCCTTGGTGAGTCAAAGGTAAACTTGATACAGGAACATAAGCTCCTGGCATCATGTATGGAGGTAACTGTTGTTGAATTTGGGAGTCTAATTTTTCGGGATTCCAGACTCCGGCCACCACAACATAAGCTACTAGGAATGTTTGATGAGCTAATACATAAGCTTCTTCTACTCCGGCAACTGATAACAGAGCAGTTTCTATGTCTGCTAGTTCTATTCGCTTTCCTTGAATCCATGTATGCCGTTGTTTTGTTCCGACTATTTCTAGATAACCTTTGTTGTGATAACGACCTATGTCTCCTGTTTGAAATAGTTTACCTAATTGTGGGTGTTCTATAAATTTCTGTGATGTCTGTTGCTGTTGATGCAGATAACCTCTGGCTAAACTGGAACCTCCAATATAGATTTCTCCTGGTACTCCAGTGGGAACAGGGTCTTGGTGTTGGTCTAGTACATAAACTGATAACCGACCAGGGTTGCCTAGGGGTACATTTTCTCTCTTGGGTTCTTCTACCCATTCCCAGTGGGTAACTTCTCCTCCTGCTTCTGGGAGACTGTAGAAATTATGTAATGAAACTGGGTAAGTTTCGACAAATTTGTTGGCTATTTCTGTTGATAGGGTTTCTCCACTGCTAAGGAGCGATCGCCAACTCTTCAAAGATTCTGCCTGGTTAGTTGTATTTAACCAGGTGGGTAGTTCTGACGGATACAGGTGAAGTATGGTAACTTTGTGCTTGCCGATTAATTGCTGTAATTTTGTTGGCTCGTTATTTGCAGCTATAACGACAGTACCACCACTGATTAGAGGTAAACCTATTTCTAGAAGAGCTACATCTTGAGTCAGAGATGTTTTATGTAGTAGAATATCTTGATTAGTTATTTTCAGTGTTTCTTGTAGCCATTGTAAACGTTGAGCTACAGCTTGATGTTCGACTAGCGAGCAGGATGCTCGCGCTGGGGTTTGATTGAGGATATAGGCAAGGTTGGTGGCTGTTGTTCCTGTATTTGGGTTGTCTGTATTGTGTTTAGCTATTGATTCCCACTCCGTGTCTAGACACAGAATTTGAGCATTGGAGTCAGGAATTTCTGATTTGAGGTCGTTTAGGGTTAATATTACCGAAATTGACTGTAAATCCTGTGATTTGTCCGTTGGATCTATTGCTACATAAGCTCCTCCTGCTTTGAGTATTGCTAATAAACCAACGACTCTTTCTACAGTAGGGTCAATATATATGCCTATTGGTGTTTCTGTGCTTATGCCTAAACCTAATAGATGGTGGGCAAGTTGGTTAGCTTTGTAGTTGAGTTGGGCGTAGGTTAATTGTTGGTCCTCAAATATTAAAGCTACTGCATTTGGGTTCTTTTGAACAACATTCTCAAATAATTGATGGATACATTTGTCTGTTGGATAATCTATTTTGCTGTTATTCCATTCCTGCAGAATTTTTTGTTTTTCTGCTGCTGTAATTAGGGGAAGTTTCGAGATTTTTTCTTGGGGGTTGGCTACTATTGCTTCTAGTAAAGTTAGGAAATGTTCCATCAACCTAGCAATGGTTGCTCCGTCAAATATGTCTGTGTTGTAACAAACATAAGCTTCGTGTTCTGGTCCTGATGGTGCTTTCCAGAGATATATTTCTAAATCCATTCTACTAGCAATGTCTGGATAATCTGCAACCCTAGGAGTCACTCTTAATCCTGGTAAATCCCAAGAGTTCAGTGATTTTATATTTAGAAAGTCAAAGTACACTCGCATTAGACGATTTTCCTTAACTTCCGTACCTGGAATAAGTTCCTCTAATAGCTGTGGAAATTGTAAATTCTGATGTTTATAGGCATCTTCAGTTGTTTGTTTGACTTGAGTTAACAATTCGGTAAAGCTAGAGTCATCTGAGAACTGAGAACGAATTGGAAGCATGCTTGCAAACATACCAATTAATGGTTCGATTTCGACTCGGTTGCGGTTAGCAGTTATTGCACCTACTATTAAGTCAGACTCTCCACTATAACGATACAATAAGACAAAAGTTGCACTCAGCATAGTCGTAAATAATGTTGTACCTAACTCTTGACCAAGTTGCTCAAGTTTCTGTATTAAGTTCTGATTGAGTTCCAATGTTTCAAATCTTCCCTCGCGACTTTGCACTTCTGGAGGTCGGCGGTCTGTTAGTAGGGGTAATATTGAGGAAGTTCCTGCTAGTTTGTGTCTCCAGTAGCTTAGATGTTCTTCTAATACCTCTGCTGTTTGTTGTCGTTGCCAGTGGGAGTAGTCGGCATATTGAATGGGTAGTTCTGGTAATGGGGATGGGTTTCCTTGAATGTAGGCTTCATACAATTTATATAGTTCTGAGATTAGTATGTTTATAGACCAACCGTCATATATTATGTGGTCTATGACCAATATTACTACATGAGTTTCTGGGCTAAGTCGTACGAGGGTGACAGACAGCGGGGGGCTTGCTAGGTCAAAGTGTTTTTGGGCTTCAGTTCTGACTAGCTGTTCAAGTTTGGTTATCTGTTCTGCTGATGATGGTAATTCTATTACCGACAGATTAATTTTGGCGACGGTCGAAATTACTTGTATGGGTTTTCCGTCTATAGAGGGGAAACTGGTCCGTAGACTTTCGTGTCGTCGGATGATTTCGTTGAGGCTTTGCTCTAAGACTGCTTTATTTAGAAAACCATCCACGGTAAAACTAAACATACCGTTTAACGGACGCCAGCCCAAAATAATTTCTTGAGGGTAAGAAAGGGGAATTTCCTGTTCCCTAGAAACCCTTGGAATAACTTGACTTTCCTTTGGTTCCAACTCTTGTTCAACTAAAACTTCTGCTAGTTGAGCGATAGTAGGATTTTGAAATAGCTTACTTATAGAGAACTCTACTGGCAATCTTTGTTGCACCCGAGACACAACCTGAGTGGCATTCATAGAATGGCCACCTAAATCAAAGAAGTTATCGTGTATACCTATCTGTTCTATACCCAACACTTCTCTCCAAATCTCTGCTAATGCCTTCTGTGTCTCCGTCTCAGGAGCTACATACTCCGTTGACACACTACTGAGATTATCCGGTACAGGTAATGCCTTCCGGTCTACTTTTCCACTTGGAGTCAGAGGCAGTTGCGACAACACTACAAAACCGCTCGGTATCATATACTCCGGAAACTGCTCTTTCAGATACTGTTTCAATTTCTTGATTTGTTCTGCCTCTGATATCTCTTGGTTTGAGCTAGCTAGAGTTTGGGTTTCTAACACTATATACGCCACTAAACGTTTATTACCTAGGTTGTCTTCGGTGGCTAATACTACTGTTTCTTTAACTATATTATGTTGAGTTAGGGTCGCTTCTATTTCCCCCGTTTCTACCCGGTATCCTCTGATTTTTACTTGGTTGTCTATCCGCCCTAAAAACTCTATGTTGCCATCAGCTAGATAACGACATAAGTCTCCTGTTCTATATAATTTTGTGACTTTTGAGTTATCAAAAGTATGAGGGATGAATTTCTCAGTTGTTAATTCTCGCCGGTTCAGATAACCATTTGCCAGACCGACTCCACCAATGTAAAGTTCTCCTGGAACCCCTACTGGCAATGGTTGTTGCTCACCACTGAGAACATAAAGTTGAGTATTGGCAATCGGACGACCTATCGGGGGGAGTTTCGGCCAGTTATCCGCATCTCCTTCTAATGTGTAAGCAGAAACTACATGGCTTTCTGATGGTCCATATTGGTTTTGCAGTCTACATTCAGGCAGTCGCTTCATCATCTCCACCAGGTCTGCTGTCACCTGCAATTGTTCCCCTGCTGTTACTATTTCTCGCAATGGTGGCAGATTTTGGCATTGAGATGCCACTAAGGCCAACTGTTGTAAAGCTACAAAGGGTAAAAATAGTCGCTCTACCTGATTGTGAGTTAAGAATTCCATCAATCCTAACGGATCACGCCTCAGTTCTGAAGACACTAATACCAGAATCCCTCCTGAACAAAAAGTGGAGAATATTTCTTGGAAGGATACGTCAAAGCTAATAGGAGCAAATTGCAGAGTTTTTGCTCCTTGACCAACTATTGTTTCCTGCTGTTGCCAAAGGATTAGATTCACCAGAGAACCTTGGCTCATAGCCACTCCTTTTGGCTTACCTGTGGAACCAGACGTATAAATAACATAGCCCAAGTTCGATGGTTTGACTTCACTAATTAAATTGCCTTGAGAACAGTCTGACCATAGGTTGTCGTTACTATCTAAACACACTATCTGAGCTTCATATTCTGATAATAACGTTACTAATGATTGCTGAGTTAGCAATATGGATACTTGGGAATCAGAAATCATATAAGCCAAACGTTCTGATGGATAATTGGGGTCTAGTGGCACATAAGCTCCTCCAGCTTTGAGTATGGCTAATATACCTACTACCATTTCTACTGAACGCTCTACACATATACCCACTAGGGTATCTGGAACTACTCCCAACTTTTGCAAGTAATGTGCTAGTTGATTAGCTTTGCTATTTAATTCCGAATAGGTCAGCTTTTGTTGTTCAAATACTACTGCTGCTGCATCTGGGGTTTTCTCTACCTGCTCTTCAAATAATTGACGGATACACTTGTTATTTGGGTAATCTGTTTTCGTATTGTTCCATTCCACCAGTATTTGGTCTCGCTCTGCCTCTTTCATTAATGGCAGCTTGCTCACAGGTTGCTCGGTCGTCTCTACTGCTGCTGATAGTAAGTTTTCATAATGTGACACCATGCGACTAATTGTTTCGGCTGAGAACAAGTCTCGGTTATAGGCACAGAATCCTTTGATTTCCTCTCCTACTGGCCACAGATGTAACTCTAAGTCAAACCTCACTGTCATCTCAGCTCCTCCCCCTTCATACCAACCTACTTCCAAGTTGGGTAAGCTAAAGGATGGTTTTAATACTTCCTCCTGCTGAACGGCAAACATTACCTGAAACAAGGGGCTTTGCGATAAAGAACGTTCTGGTTGCAACTCTTCTACCAATTTCTCAAAGGGTATGTCTTGATTACCATAAGCTTCTAGAGCTGTTTGTTTAACTCGATTTAATACCTCTGTGAAACTAGGGTCTCCTCCTAGGTCTGTGTACATGACTAGGGAGTTGACAAAGAAACCGATCAACCCCTCTATTTCTCGGCGGTTGCGGTTAGCTATAGGTGAACCTACTGCTATACTTTCTTGACCACTGTAACGAGACATTAAGACTTTGAAGGCTGCTAACAGGGTCATAAATAGGGTAGTTCCCTGCTTTTGACTCAGTTGTTTAACTTTTGAGGTCAGCTCTGCTGGTATGTTTATGGGTATACCTGCTCCATTAAAAGTTTGAACTGGAGGTCGGGGATGGTCTGTGGGTAGTTGTATTTGAGGTAAGTCTTGGAGCTTTTGCCTCCAGTAACTTAGTTGACTTTCTAGGGTTTCACCTTGTAAATAGTTCCTTTGCCACACTGCAAAGTCCGCATATTGTATGGGCAACTCTGGTATTGGGGATGGTTGGTCTTGCACTATGGCAGTGTAAATAACTGAAAGTTCCTTGGGTAATACTGTAAGTGACCAGCCATCGCTTGCTATGTGATGTAATATGATTTGCAGTATGTGTTCTGCTTTTCCTAGTTTAAACAACTGAGCCCGTATGGGGGGGTCTACTTCTAGATTGAATGAAAGTTCATTTTCTTGTTGGAGTAGTTGTTGCAGTTTGGTGGTTTGCTCAGATGGTGTTAACTCACTTAGGTCTTGTATAGGTAGTTCTAATTCAAAGGGGGATTGAATTATTTGTACTGGTGTGTCGTTGATTTCACTGAAAGTTGTTCTCAGAGTTTCATGGCGAGCAATGATTTGGTTGAGACTTTTTTCTAGGGCTAAATAGTCGAGTTTTCCTACTAGCTCTAGGGTTAATGGCATATTGTAGGCATTCCTACTCAAAGCCATTTTTTCAATAAACCATAGCCTTTGTTGCGCAAAGGATAATGGCGGAGGATTGCCATTTCGCTCAATAGGATTAATTAAGTCTTCCTTGAATTCTCTCTTTAAATTAGCTTGTTGCAAAAAAGTAATAATTTCCTGCTTACGATCGCTTAATTTAGTTCGTAGCTCTGATGTCAAAACTCCTTCTGGAGCATTACAGCGCAAGCGTTGACCTTCAAGCCATAATTTGATATCTTGATTAGCCAGATCGTCTAAAAATTTTTCTAATGTTTTCATAGCTCTATTTCCTCCCGTTTTTCTGGATTATTAGAGGTTGTTTGTAGTCGTTGTGCTAGAGATACGTTAATATTACTAGTATTTTCAAGGTAAGTACTTAATTGTTCTATAGTTGAATATTCAAATATACTTGTTATAGGTAACTCAATATTAAAAGTCTCCCGAACTCTAGACACAACCTGAGTTGCCATCAAAGAATGACCACCTAAATCAAAGAAGTTATCATGTATTCCCACCTTTTCTATTCCCAACACTTCTTCCCAAATCTCTGCTAAGTTCTTCTGTATCTCCGTCTCAGGAGCTACATACTCCGTTAACACACTACTAGCCATATCTGGGACAGGCAAAGCCTTACGGTCTACTTTACCGTTAGGAGTCAGAGGCAGTTGCGACAACACCATTAACCCTGATGGCACCATATACTCTGGCAACCTCGACTCCAGATACTCTCTCACCTGCGGTATCAATTCCTTTCTCAACTGGGAACTCAACGGATTATTCCCATAATTATTCCATTTACCTCCTATCACCGATTTTTGAGTCAGGGGTGTTAACACGATTCCCTCTTTTGCTAACTCACTCCGCACAAATACCGCATCCATCAATTCCGGACTTCCCTGAGCTGACCAACACAACTCTAAGCTATACCCCAAAGATGGACTTAGTTCATATAACCTCTCTGGATCGATACCCTTGTTTTCGTTTGACTCTAACTTCTGCCTCAACTGCTGTACATTCAGTTTTGATTCTAGCTGTGATAGCAACTCTACCAATTCTACATCATTAGCTACTCTGGTATTTACTAAACCACTAAAGCAAATTGATTCTGGCTCTTGCTCTCGCAGATAAGTTTCTATCTCTTGAACACTCAAAGCCTCTCCACTTTCTACAGTCGGTGTTATTACTGTTCCTGGTTTGGCCTCTATATGCAACAGTACGCTATACCTATATTTACTCAGTTCATTGTGTTCTGTTCCCCTCTGCAAACGTATTTGTACATGAGTTATTTCTGGATGTTTTTCCTTGAGAGCTACAAACAACTCTGGTGACACTAACAACTCCGTCTCGGTCTCCATTTTTCTGTCTATTTTGGCCTTGAGTTGTTCTAGCGATAGTGATGGAGTTCCTTGATACAGTTGCACCGAAGAGTGAAATGCTTTCATTAATGGAAAACTGCGGATATCCCCTAGGAAAATCGTTCCTCCTGGTTTGACTACCCTGATACTATTTTCTATGACTGACAACAAATACTCCACACTAGGGAAATACTGGACTATAGAACTCAGAAGTACCACATCGAAACTATTAGGAGCTATATCAGCCATGTCTTCGGCTCGTTTCTGTGCTAAGGATACATGACTATATTTGTCTGGTTGCTCTTCTATTTGTTTTTTAATATATTCTAATGATACCTTGGATATATCTGTACCATAATATTTTTCTGTCTGCGGTGCGATTTGAAATAGCAGCATTCCTGTGCCACAACCTATTTCCCACACACTCTCTGGTTTGGCCGCTAATACTTGAGTTACTATATCCCCTGCCCAGACGCGCATTTGCTCTACTGGTATCGGCTGGTTATCGTAGTTGCTTATCCATCCTCTGGTGTTGAATAGTGGGTCACTTACTTCACTTAGTTGGTCATATATTTGTTGGTTAAATATATCTTGCCAACTATCTACTTGGGTTTCTGACAGTTCGGGGTTGGAACTGGTTGTGCTTTCGGTTTCTGGTACTATGTATGCTACTAAACGTTTATCTCCTGGGTTGTCTTCTCTTGCTAATACTACCGTTTCTTTAACTTGAGGGTATGAATTGAGGACTGCTTCTATTTCTCCTGTTTCTATTCGGTATCCTCGCACTTTTACCTGATGGTCTATCCGCCCGATAAATTCTATATTGCCATCATCTAGATAACGGCATAAGTCTCCTGTTTTGTATAATTTGGCTTTTTTTGATTCCTCAAAGGGATTAGGAATAAATTTATCCGCTGTCAGTTCGGGGCGGTTGTGGTAGCCTATTGCTAAACCATCTCCTCCTATATGAAGTTCTCCAGGCACTCCTATGGGCACTGGTTGATTCTTTGAGTCCAGGATGTATGCCTGGGTGTTGGATATTGGCTTGCCTATGGGCAGATTTGTTGCTCCTTGTGCTACTTTAGTCACGTTGTACCATGAAGAGAATGTAGTGTTTTCTGTTGGTCCATACACATGAAGTAATCTTTCTGGTGCCCCTTTCTCTAGTACCTGTTTCACTGATTTCGGGTCTACTGCCTCTCCTCCAAATAACAAATGTTTCAAGGTACTGAATGCTTCTGGTACTGAGTAGGCCAACTGATTAAATAAAGCTGTTGTCAAAAACAGTGTAGTGATTTTTTCAAGTTTGATATAGTTGACAAACTCTTGAGGTGAAAGGAGTAGAGATTTGGTAATTACTACTACCACACCTCCGTGTAATAAAGCTCCCCAAATTTCAAATGTGGCTGCATCAAAAGAGGTATTGGAAACTTGAGCTACTCGGTCTGTTGCTTCCAGTTGCACATAGTTAGTGTTGCTAACAAGCCGAACTACTCCTTGATGAGGAATAGTTACCCCCTTTGGTTGACCCGTGGAACCTGAAGTATAGATAACGTAAGCTAACTGATTAGCTGTTACCTGATTTTCAGGCGTTTGCTGACTCTGTTGATTAATAATTTCGGAATCTGTATCCAAACAAATTACTGATGCTTTTGTGTCCGATAGATGATGTTGCCATTTTTCTTGAGTCAAGATGATGGATAGTTGTGCATCTTCTACCATGTAATTGAGACGCTCAGTTGGATAATTAGGGTCTAATGGCACATAAGCTCCTCCGGCTTTGAGTATGGAGAGTATACCTATTACCATCTCCACTGAGCGCTCTACACATATTCCCACTAGCATTTCTGGAGCTACTCCCAAGCTTTGCAAGTGGTGGGCTAGTTGATTAGCTTTGCTATTTAATTGGGAATAGGTCAGCTTTTGCTCTTCAAATACTACTGCTACTGCATCTGGGTTTTTCTCTACCTGCTCCTCAAATAACTGATGGATACATTTATTTTTGGGATAATCTGTTTTGGTATTGTTCCACTCCACCAGTATTTGGTCTAGCTCTGCCTCTTTCATTAATGGCAATTGGCTAATAGGCAGTTCTGGAGTCTGTAGCGCTGCTGATAGTAAGTTTTCATAATGTGACAGCATCCTGCTAATAGTTTCGGCTTCAAACAAGTCTCGGTTATAGGCACAGAATCCTTTGATTTCCTCTCCTACTGGCCACAGATGTAACTCTAAGTCCATCCGCACTGTCATCTCAGCTCCTCCCCCTTCATACCAACCTACTTCCAAGTTGGGTAAGCTAAAGGATGGTTTTAATGCTTCCTCCTGCTGAACGGCAAACATTACCTGAAATAAGGGGTTTTGCGATAGTGCCCGTTCTGGTTGCAACTCTTCTACCAATTTCTCAAAGGGTATGTCTTGATGACCATAAGCTTCTAGAGCTGTTTGTTTAACTCGGTTTAATACTTCTGTGAAACTAGGGTTCCCTCCCAGGTCTGTGTACATGACTAGGGAGTTGACAAAGAAACCTATTAACCCTTCTATTTCTCGGCGGTTGCGGTTGGCTATGGGTGAACCTACTGCTATACTTTCTTGACCACTGTAACGAGACAGTAATACCTTAAATACTGCTAACAGGGTCATAAATAGGGTCGTTCCCTGCTTTTGGGTGAGTTGTTTAACTTTTGATGTTAGTGCTGCTGGTATATTTATGGGTATACCTGCTCCATTAAAAGTTTGAACTGGGGGTCGAGGATGGTCTGTGGGTAGTTGTAGTTGAGGTAAGTCTTGGAGCTTTTGCTTCCAGTAACTTAGTTGGGTTTCGAGGGTTTCACCTTGTAAGTAGTTCTTTTGCCAAACTGCAAAGTCTGCATATTGTATGGGTAGTGAGGGTAATGGGGATGGTTTCTCTTCCAGTGTGGCAGTATAAATAGCCGAGAGTTCTTTGGGTAATACTGTCAGTGACCAGCCATCGCTTGCTATGTGATGTAATGTGATTTGCAGTATGTGTTCTGTTGTTCCTAGTTGAAACAACTGAGCCCGTATGGGGAGGTCTACTTCTAGATTAAATGTTTGTTCATTTTCTTTTTGGAGTAGTTGTTGCAGTTTGCTGGTTTGCTCAGATGCTGTTAACTCACTTAGGTCAATTATGGGTACTTTTAGTTCAAAGGGGGGTTGAATTCTTTGTACTGGTGTACCGTTAATTTCACTGAAGGTGGTTCTCAGAGCTTCATGACGAGCAATGATTTCGTTGAGACTGTTTTGTAGGGCTACATAGTCCAATTTACCTACTAGACGTAGGATTAATGGCATATTGTAGGCATTGCTACTCAAGCCCATTGTTTCTATAAACCATAGCCTTTGTTGTGCAAAGGACAATGGGATGACTTGCTCCCTAGAAACTGATTGAATGGAACTAGCTACAGATTTCTGAGTTATTTGTACTTCTCGAAGAAACTCTAAAATTTCTGTCTTGCGCTCCACTAGATTCTGTTTTAGCTCTGCTGTCATTGCTCCCTTGGGAGCATAACATTCGAGTTGCTCTTGCTCTATCCAAAGTTTAACACCCAGATTTTGCAGGTAAGAAATAAAATCAACTGTTTTCATAACACAAACCTCTCATATTCTTCTGTTTCTGAAATTAACGTAGTCTTATCTTGGGGTAGCTGACGCACCACTTCAATATGTTTAGCTATGCCAGCAATAGTTGGTGACTCAAATAAACCCTGTAAAGTCAGTTCATTGCCAAAACCCTGTCTTACCCGAGACACAACCTGAGTTGCCCTCAAAGAATGACCACCCAAATCAAAGAAGTTATCGTGTATACCTATCTGTTCTATACCCAACACTTCGGCCCAAATCTCTGCTAATATCTTCTGTGTTTCTGTCTCTGGAGCCACATACTCCGTTAACACACTACTTGCCATATCCGGCACAGGCAAAGCCTTACGATCTACCTTACCGTTAGGAGTCAGAGGCAGTTGCGACAACACCATCAACCCTGATGGCACCATATACTCTGGCAACCTCGACTCCAGATACTCTCTTAGCTGCGGTATCAGTTCCTTTCTCAACTGGGAAATCAACGGATTATTCCCATAATTATTCCAGTTACCTCCTACCACCGATTTTTGAGTCAGGGGTGTTAACACTATTCCCTCTGCTGCTAACTCACTGCGTACAAATACCGCATCCATCAATTCCGGACTTCCCTGAGCTGACCAACACAATTCTAAGCTATACCCACAAGAAGCACTTAGTTCATATAACCTCTCTGGTTCAATGCTCTTGCTTTCCTTTGACTTGAAAAACTGCCTCAACTGCTGCACATTCTGTTTGGATTCTGGCTGTGATAGCAACTCTACCAACTCTACATCATTAGCCACTCTGCTATTTACTAAACCACTAAAGCAAACTGATTCTGGCTCTTGTTCTCGCAGATAAGTTTCTATCTCTTGAACACCCAGAGCTGCTCCACTTTCTACCGTCGGTGTTATTACTTTTCCTGGTTTCGCTTCTATATGCAACAGTACGTTATACCTATATGTATTCAGTTCATTGTTTTCTTTTCCCCTCTGTAAACGTATTTGTACATGACTTATTTCTGGATATTTTTCTTTGAGACCTACAAACAACTCTGGTGACACTAACAACTCGGTCTCCTGCTCCATTTTTCTGTCTATCTTTGACTTGAGTTGTTGTCCTGACAGTGATGGGGTTGCTTGATACAGTTGTACCGAACTATGAAATGCTTTCATTAAGGAGAAATTGCGGATATCCCCTAGGAAAATCATTCCCCCTGGTTTCACTACCCTGATACTTTCTTCTATTACTTGCAATAGATATTCCATACTCGGGAAATACTGCACGATGGAACTTAGTAGCACGACATCGAAAGTGTTAGGAGCCACATCAGCCATGTCTTCGGCTCGTTTCTGTGCTAAGGATACATGACTATATTTGTCTGGTTCGGGTTCTATTTGTTTTTTGATGTATTCTAATGAGACGTTAGAAATATCTGTGCCATAATAGTTTTGTGTCTGGGGTGCAATTTGAAACAGCAGCATTCCTGTGCCACAACCTATTTCCCACACACTCTTTGGTTTAGCCGCTAATACTTGAGTTACTACATCTCCTGCCCAGAGCCGCATTTGCTTTTCTGGTATGGGTTGGTTGTCGTAACTGCTGCGCCAACCTGAGATGTTGAATAAGGGGTCAGTAATTTCTCTGTCCTCATTCTCTATTTGTTCATTGAATACTTCTTGCCAATTACTGAGTTGATCATTTGAGAGTTCTTGGTTCAAATTAGTCGCAGTTTCAGTTTCAGCTACTAGGTATCCTACTAAACGTTTATCTCCTGGCTGATCCTCTCTGGCAATTACAACAGCTTGTTGGACTTTGGGATGTTCATTTAAAATTCCTTGAATTTCTCCGGTTTCTATGCGGTAGCCTCGGATTTTTACTTGATGGTCTATTCTACCGATAAATTCTATGTTGCCATCAGATAAATAACGTACCAAGTCTCCAGTTTTATATAATTTTTTCTCCTGCCAAAATATGAATTTTTCAGCGGTTAATTCTGCTTGTTTTAAGTAACTTCGTGCTAGTCCTTCTCCTGCTATGTGTAGCTCTCCTGCTACTCCTATGGGTACAGGTTGTTGATGAGCGTTAAAAATATATACCTGGGTGTTCGCTATTGGCCTACCTATGGTTGGTGACTTGGTTCCTCCTTTTTCCATTAAGCCATATGTTGAGTAGGTTGTGTCTTCACTAGGACCATAAAGGTTGTATACTGCTTTAATTGTTTGTTGCTCATACAGTTGTTGAACCAGTTGATTATCTAGGGGCTCTCCTGCCAGATTCACTGTTGTTACTCCAGTGGGAATAGTTTGGTTTCTAACTAATTCTCTGGCTGCTGATGGTACTGTGTTGATTAGGCTTACTTCTCCTGCTGCTGGTAATTCGGGTAGATGTAAAGCATTTTCAGCTAATATGACTTTTCCTCCCCAACTTAAGGGGACAAACAACTCAAATACTGATAGATCAAAGCAGATAGAAGTGGAAGCTAATACTCCTGATAATTCCTCTTGGGTATACACTTCTCGTGCCCAATACAATAGGGACACTGGACTGCGGTGTTCAATTGCTACTCCTTTAGGTCGGCCTGTAGAACCAGAGGTATACAATACATAAGCTAGGTTCTGGGGATTAACATTACTGACTACATTAGCTTGTATTTCTACCGTATTAGCTTGGTTTATATCTATTATAGGTGTTTGAGTTTCTGGTAAGTGAAACTGGGAGTTGGAGTCACTTAATACCAGGTGTAACTCCCCATCTTCTAATATCTGAGCTAGACGTGAAGTTGGATAATTAGGGTCTAATGGCACATAAGCTCCTCCGGCTTTGAGTATGGCTAATAACCCTACTACCATCTCTACTGAGCGCTCTACACATATTCCCACTAGCATTTCTGGTTTGACTCCCAAGCTTTGCAAGTGGTGGGCTAATTGATTAGCTTTGCTATTTAATTGGCAATAGGTCAGCTTTTGCTCTTCAAATACTACTGCTACTGAATCTGGGTTTTTCTCTACCTGCTCCTCAAATAACTCATGGATACATTTATCTTTGGGATAATCTGTTTTGGTATTGTTCCACTCCACCAGTATTTGATCTAGCTCTGACTCTGTCATTAATGGCAACTGGCTCACAGGTCGTTCTGGAGTCTCTACTGCTGCTGATAGTAACTTTTCATAATGTGACAGCATCCGACTAATTGTTTCGGCTTCAAACAAGTCTCGGTTATAGCCACAGAATCCTTTGATTTCCTCTCCTACTGGCCACAGATGTAACTCTAAGTCAAACCTCACTGTCATCTCAGCTCCTGCCCCTTCATACCAACCTACTTCCAAGTTGGGTAAGCTAAAGGATGGTTTTAATACTTCCTCCTGCTGCACAGCCAACATTACCTGAAACAAGGGGTTTTGCGATAGTACCCGCTCTGGCTGCAACTCTTCTACCAATTTCTCAAAAGGTATGTCTTGGTTTCCATAAGCTTCTACAGCTGTTTGTTTAACCCTGTTTAATACCTCTGTGAAACTAGGGTCTCCTCCTAGGTCTGTGTACATGACTAGGGAGTTGACAAAGAAACCTATCAACCCTTCTATTTCACTCCGGTTGCGGTTGGCGATCGGTGAACCTACTGCTATATTCTCTTGACCACTGTAACGAGACAGTAATACCTTAAATACTGCTAACAGGGTCATAAATAGGGTAGTTCCCTGCTTTTGGGTGAGTTGTTTAACTTTTGATGTTAGTGTTGCTGGTATGTTTATGGGTATACCTGCTCCATTAAAAGTTTCTACTGCGGGTCGGGGATGGTCTGTGGGTAGTTGTAGTTGAGGTAAGTCAAGGAGCTTTTGCTTCCAGTAACTTAGTTGACTTTCAAGGGTTTCACCTTGTAAGTAGTTCTTTTGCCACACTGCAAAGTCCGCATATTGTATTGGTAGTGAGGGTAATGGGGATGGTTTCTCTTCCAGTGTGGCAGTGTAAATAGCTGAAAGTTCTTGAGGTAATACTGTCAGTGACCAGCCATCGGAAGCTATGTGATGTAATGTGATTTGCAGTATGTGTTCTGTTGTTCCTAGTTGAAACAACTGAGCCCGTATGGGGGGGTCTACTTCCAGATTGAATGAAAGTTCATTTTCTTGTTGGAGTAGTTGTTGTAGTTTGCTGGTTTGCTCGGGTGGTGTTAACCCACTGAGGTCAATTATGGGTACTTTTAGTTCAAAGGGGGGTTGAATTATTTGTACTGGTGTGCCGTTGATTTCACTGATAGTGGTTCTCAGGGTTTCATGGCGAGCAATGATTTCGTTGAGACTTTTTTCTAGGGCTACATAGTCCAATTTACCTACTAGATTTAGTGTCAATGGCATATTGTAGGCGTTGCTACTCAAGGCCAGTTTTTCTAGAAACCATAGCCTTTGTTGTGCATATGATAACGGGGGAGGATTTTCATTTTCCTCCCTTGGTTGAATGGCTACGGTCTCTACTGACTGGCTTTGAGCTAAATATACCTCTATTTCCTGAGCCAGACTCACTAGCTGGGAATTCTCAAATAGCTTTGTGAGGGGGAACTCTATATTGAGGACTTGTCGCACCCGAGACACCACCTTCGTTGCCATCAAAGAATGACCACCCAAATCAAAGAAGTTATCATGTATTCCCACCTTTTCTATTCCCAACACTTCAGCCCAAATCTCTGCTAAGACCTTCTGTGCCTGAGTCTCTGGAGCTACATACTCCGTTAACACACTACTGGCCACATCTGGGACAGGCAACGCCTTACGGTCTACTTTACCGTTAGGAGTCAGAGGCAGTTGCGACAACACCATTAACCCTGATGGCACCATATACTCTGGCAACCTCGACTCCAGATACTCTCTCACCTGCGGTATCAGTTCCTTTCTCAACTGAGAACTCAACGGATTATTCCCATAATTCTCCCAGTTACCTGCCACCACCGATTTTTGAGTTAGGGGTGTTAACACGATTCCCTCTTTTGCTAACTCACTGCGCACAAATACCCCATCCATCAATTTCGGAC
>NZ_JAAHHG010000320.1 GCF_010692555.1 Okeania sp. SIO3B5
AATTTTTTCACCAAAATTATTGATCGATAAATTTGGGGAAAATTCAGGGTAAAGGATGGAAAATTCTCCCCTGCTCCCTACTCCCCTACTCCCCCTCTGCCTTAAGCAAGAATGAAACAGCCCTGCCCTTAATAAGGGGGGAACCGCTTAAAAGAGGTTTCAAAGTCCCCCTTAAAAAGCTATCCCTTATAAGGAACTCCTGAAAACCTTGTGGGAAGCAGGGGAGCAGGGGACCCACCCCTCGCCCCTACCCCTCCGGTGGAGGGGAAAAAGGAGAAAGGAGAAAGAATCATAGTAGATAGGAAAAACTACTTAAGTTATCAAAAAAAATGTACTTTTTAGTACACTTTTTCTCTGACAAAAACCTTTTAAAGACTTGAACATAACTTGTCTATGCGTGTCAATTTTTATGTTAAGAAAGATGTTTATAAAGCATAGCTTAATAAGGGGGGAACCGCTTAAAAGAGGTTTCAAAGTCCCCCTTTTTAAGGGGGATTTAGGGGGATCGTAAATGTACCTCATCTTTATGATAAATGCTATATCCATTATCAATTAATGAAGACTCCTGCCTTGTTTACCTTATTTGATTTATTTAGGATAAAAAATGTTTTTCAGTGTAGTTATCCCCACTTATAATCGCAAACCTATTTTAGAAAAGTGTCTTCGCGCTCTGGAAAATCAGGATTATAACCGCCCAATTATAGATTATGAAGTAATAGTTGTCGATGATGGCTCGACGGATGACACTATCTCCTGGTTAGAAACAGAGGCCAAAGAATTTCCCCATGTCCAACTATTTTCTCAGTCTCACCAAGGGCCAGCAGCAGCTCGGAATTTGGGTGTTGAGCAGGCCAAAGGAGATTTTATTATATTTATTGATAGTGACCTGGTAGTGACAGATTCTTTTCTACAGTCACACGCAAATAGTTTGATTGCTCAAAAGTCAGATAATGTATTTACTTATGGCAGAGTTATTAATACTTGTAATTTTGATTTTCCCACTTCAGAACCTTATAAATTGACTGATTTTTCGGCAGCTTTTTTTGCTACGGGAAATGTGGCGATCGCTCGTCGTTGGTTAATTGAAGCTGGATTATTTGATACTTGTTTTGAACAGTATGGTTGGGAAGATTTGGAGTTAGGAGTTAGGTTAAAAAAATTGGGTTTGAAATTGATTAAGTGTCCAGATGCTGTTGGTTATCATTGGCATCCACCTTTTTCTTTGGAGCAATTACCAGGAATGATTGAGCGAGAGATTCAAAGGGGAAAAATGGGAGTTTTGTTTTATCAAAAACATCCGACTTGGGAAGTTAAAATGATGATTCAAATGACTTGGCTACACAAATTATTATGGGGAGTTTTATCATTAGGTGGGAGATTAAATGAAAAGACGATGGCTAGTTTTTTGCAATGGTTAATTGACCGAGGTAAGTCGCAGTTAGCTTTAGAAATTTCTCGGATATTTTTAAATTGGTATAATGTACAAGCTGTTTATGCTAATGATTTAAGTATTGAGCTTGAAGAAGGAAGAAAGAAGAAAAAGTAGATGGGGACTCAAACCCCAACCAATTGTTAACACGGTGTAGACGGCAGAGTCTTAAACCCAAAAGAAAAAAATAATGATTGAACCTGATTTTCCTCATATTGTGCTGGCCTTTAACTACAAGGGTTGGAAAGTTGAAATAGACCAAGGTGAAATGGACGGATCTGCTACTTATGCGGCTTGGGCAAACTATAAGTTAGGTTGTGTTGTAGCAGTACCTTATGCTTCTTCCCGACAAGAGGTAGTTAGGCGTGCCAAACAATGGATTGATGCTCGGAATAATCAGAATATAACTTTAAAGTGAAGAATTGCTATATAATGAAAGACTATTTATAGTATCAGGCATTCTAATGAGTACAGCAGCTTACATAAATGACAGTGAATTTAATGCACTTTTAATTTCTGAAACAATCTTTGTCGTAGATTGTACGGCATCATGGTGTGGTCCATGTAAAAAAATTAGTCCTTATATTGACCAGTTAGCTGAAGAATATGAAGGTCGTGCGAAAGTAGTGAAACTTGATATTTCTGAAAATAAGGAAACTGCTAATAAATTCAGTATTCGTAGTATTCCAGCTGTAATGTTTTTTAAAAGTGGCGAACTTGTAGAAAATATAGTTGGTGTTTCTCCTTATGAAACTTTTAAAGCAGCACTTGATAAGTTACTTTAAGTTTTATATAGCAATTCCTCTGCTGGTGAGGTACAAAATTCTTTTCTTTTAGGGAGTAGGGAGTAGGGAGTAGAAAAGAAGAAATAGAAGTAGGTTGATGTTAAAAACAATCGTTTTTTTGAATATTTATAGAAACTTAATTTATTGATAGATTTTTCTATAAACTAACTGGGACTTGCTGATTAAATCTAAAAGTATTTACTGATATTGGTAAGTGCCTTTTTGGGGTATTTAAAAAGTGCCTGGTATCACGTCTAAAACCCTAAAATACGCTCCATGCATGAGCGTGAAGAGCTGAAACAGGCGCACTTTTTTCGATCTTAAAAAGGTTAAAACCTTTAACTGTAAATGCTTTGATATTTAATCAGCAAACCCTAATTAATAATAAATATACTTCTAAGGTCAAGGAAGCGTGCTTTGATACTAAAGTTTAAGGCGTTGCTTAAATGTAATGGTAAGTAGCTGAAGTTCATTATTATTGAACTTCCTTAAAAGCCATAATCCTAATTCGCTTATAATCAGCAGTCCACCGACCTTTCTTATATAGATGAGGACGCAATCTATTTTCAATATCATCAATAATAATACTTTGCTTTTTTTCAGGAATTCCTTCAAAGAAACAAGTTGCAAACATATTCAGCCAATTACGCAAACCATATTCTCCATCCTCAAGTTTAGTTGGTCTTTCTAATAAAGTAGCAAAAGTCAACACAAACCCTTGTGATTCTAAAAGAGTAGCATATTCTCCAATACTAGGAAAATACCAAGGATTAAGTTGTTTATTACTACTATAACCAGCAGCATCTAAAGCTTCATAAATACTATTAACAATTGTTTTAATATTACCTTTGCCACCAAATTCGCTAACGAAACGACCTCCAGGTTTCAGGATGCGCCAAATATTACATATAACTTTTTTTTGTTCCTTAATCCAATGAAGTACTGCATTAGAAAACACCGCATCAAACGTTTCTTTTAAGTCTATATTAACTCCATCTCCTACTAAAAATTTAATATCTGGATAACAAATATTTGCTTGTTCAATCATAGTCGGAGCATTATCAATTCCTACAACTTTTGCGCCTTTTGTAGTAATTTTATAGGTCAAATGACCTGTACCACAACCAAGGTCAAGAATTTTTTCTCCACTCTGAGGACTGAGCAATTCTAATAAATCTATTGCCAAATTAGAAACAAAAGAATGCTTACTTTCATACAGTTCTGCATTCCACTGATTGAAAGATATATTTGAGAAGTTGTTAGTTGTATTATTTTCCATAGCACTATGAAGAGTAGCTTATTCAATAAATTATACTTGAATGCAACCTAATAACCTATCAAGTCAAAAGTTAAAAGTGTGGATACCCTGTGTCACGACTCAAGGGATGCAGAGATTTCTTCTCTATATCAAAATATCAAACAAACTAATAGAAAGGACGATAGACAAGACAGTCAAAAGTAAGACTTAACTAATTAATTTAGTATAGTTTGAATTAGGAAAATAATTAGGAAAAGTTTTTTTTGCTCTTGAAGCGATTGAGTAAAATTACTCTATTCATCAGGATAAAATTTTAGATCATTTCAATAATAATACCTGTAAAACTTCAGGTTTGTATTCAGTATAGTTGGAATCTAAAACAATTTTGTGCTAAGAAATATATCCTGTCCCAATATTGAGTATTGAGACAAAGTATCTCATTGAGGAATATAGCTTATGGCAAGTAGTGAAGTTGGTGCAGATTTATGGATTAGTGAGTATATCACACCTTGGGATATTTATGTTCATGGCATTACCGAGGTACTTGCCTACAAAAAAACTGCCTATCAGGATATGTACATCATAAACACAGGTATTTATGGTAAAGCACTGGTTCTTGATGGTAAATGGCAATCTTCTACAGGAGACGAATTTTTGTACCATGAACCCCTGGTACATCCTGCCATGATTTTTCATGGATCTCCTAGTAAAGTTCTTGTTCTTGGTGGTGGTGAAGGAGCAACTATTCGAGAGGTCTTACGTTGGCAAACAGTAGAACAAGTGGCCATGATTGACATTGATGGAGAAGTGGTTGAAGCTTGTCGTCAACATTTACCTGAGATGCACGCTAATGCTTTTGATGACCCTCGCCTCAAATTGGTCATTGGTGATGCTTTGGAATTTTTGGATACTTCTGGTGAAATTTGGGATGTAGTTATCTCTGACCTTTCTGATCCTATTGAAGAGGGACCTTCATTTCAGTTGTTTACAAAGGAATACTTTGAAAAGATTCTACAGGTGCTTACCCCTGGAGGGTTTTTTATTGTGCAAGCTGGCCCTGTTTCTCTAGGAGAAATGAAACTTCATACTCGAATTGTGAATACAATGAAAGAAGTTTTTCCTTATGTCCAATCTTATAGTAGTTATGTTCCTACTTATGGCCAACCTTGGGGTTTTGTACTTGGTTCAACAGAAATGATTAATAGTCGTCCTGATCCAGAAACAGTCAATCAACTTCTGAGAGAAAAAACAACTGGTGGGTTTCGGATGTTGGATGGGACTACCTTATTGGGGATGTTACAAGTACCTAAACATTTGCGAGAAGCGATCGCTACTGAGACGGAAGTATATACTTTAGCAAAACCTCCAAAATTTTTCGGAAAAGGTTCTAGTAAAAGTTGAAGCTATATGAAGAAGGAAAAAGGAAGAAGGAAAAAGGAAGAAGGAAGAAGATTAACTATATAAAATTCCTTTGTTTCGGCTATTCTATAATTCCTGGCCTTTGTGGCGACTGCCACATACTGAAAGAACAATAGTTTAAAAATTACAAGAGTAACGAACATGAGTGCCCTTATTCGGATTCTAATTGCTATACCCCTACCACCTTTAGCTGTTTTCTTAACAGTTGGTTTTGGTGGTGCCTTTTGGATTAATATTCTTTTAACTTTGTTAGGTGGTATTCCTGGCATGATTCATGCTATTTGGGTTATTGCCAAGCGTGATTAATAATTTTTCAGTCAAATAATTTAGGTGTAGAGGTAGGGATAGGCTTTTTGATTATTTCTGAAGTTACAGACAATCATATATATTAGCCTAAACCTAATTCTCTACTAAAATACTACGGCTAATTTTTATACTTTAAATTCTTTAATTACTGGTGAATCATCACATAAGCATTCAGCGGTCAGCTATCAGCTTTATTACCTTGAATGGACAACTTAAGTTCATTGTTCTTGTGCTTCAGCTCTTTGTTCATACCCATCTGAAAAAAGAATTTTGTGAATAATTAAGTGCAATAATTTTTTTTTGCAGGAAATACTATTTTACAAAAAATGAGGATTTACGACATAAAAACTGGTATTAAATCTATTCATTATGACTCCTGAATTCTGAATTCTGAATTCTGGATTCTAAGAAATACCCTAACTATTTGTATCAAACATTTATCAAAATGGTATTACAGTAGTTTTTATTTGGGTAGACCACAGTAGGGACGTTCCATGGAACGTCCCTAAAAGGTTTAATCTGTGAAGATGTGGTTCATCAATTTGAAAAGCACTGTAATAAAGCTGAGAGCTAACCGCTAATAGCTGAATGCTTACCTCGTAACTGATAAATGGTATTATGGGAAGATTACATTTATTAGACAAACCAAGTAATAATGACAACACTAAATCTTCAAATACCTATAGAAAAAACTACCTACTCTCGCATTAAAGAACAAGATATTAATAATAGTTCATTTGGCAAAGTATTTAGCGATCATATGTTAATTGCTGACTACAGGGATGGTAATTGGCAAGATGTAAAAATTGTTCCTTATGGCAATATTTCCATCGCTCCTTCTCTGTCAGTTTTGCATTATGGTCAAACTGTTTTTGAAGGTTTAAAAGCTTATCGAAGTCCAACAGAAAAACCTTTACTATTTCGCCCACAAGCTAATTATAAACGGATAAATGAATCAGCTTTTCGATTATGTATGCCACCTATTCCTGAAGATATTTTTCTGGATGGTTTGAAGGAATTAATTAGGGTAGATTCTGACTGGATTCCTACTCAGTCAGGTAGTGTATTATATATTCGACCTATTTATTTTGCTACAGATGAATCTGTTGGTCTTAAACCAGCAAGTAGTTATAAATTTATTATTATTTCTTGCCCTGTAGGTGCTTATTATTCAGAACCAGTTAAGTTAATTGTTACAGATAAATATATACGAGCTGCTGAAGGTGGAACAGGTGCAGCTAAATGTGCTGGTAATTATGGTGGTAGTTTATTAGCAGATAAAGAAGCTAAACAACAAGGTTATGATAATGTTTTATGGTTGGATGGGAAGGAAAAAAAATATATTGAAGAATGCGGCACAATGAATGTGGCTTTTGTCATGAATGATGTTGTTATTACTCCTAAATTGACGGGCACTATATTAGCCGGAATTACTAGAGATAGTGTCTTAACTTTATTTAGAGATATGGGTGTTAAAGTTGAGGAAAGATTAATTTCTATTGATGAAGTGGCAAAAGCTTATGAAGAGGGTAATTTTTCTGAAGCATTTGGTATGGGAACTGCTGCTACAATTGCTCATATTTCTACTATTAATTATCAAGGTAAAGATATGATTTTACCTCCTGTTTCTGAACGAAAATATGCTCCTCAAGTATTACAAAAATTAGAAGATATTAAAACAGCTAAAGTGACCGATCCTTACGGTTGGGTTTGTCAACTTTGAAGAAGGCAGAAGGCAGGAGGCAGAAGGCAGAAGGAAATCTAACTCCTGACCTCTTGCCCGTGACCGATTCGTTTATTATGACTAATGGATGAGACTTGATATAACTTTCTATTCTAGTTAGTATCAAAAATATTCTGGGGATAATCGAAAGATAGAGAAGCTAAATATAAATATGTATAACAGTTTAATTTTTTACAAATAATTTAAGACTGCTATAGAGTAGGGATTTTTCCTCTACAAAAAACCTGAATCTCCACTCACTCACTAAAAAACTGTTTGTCAAATAAATATTAAACCATTTATCGTGCAAAGCGTGTTATACCAATTTGATAAATCTTTGCTACAAATAGCTAGGGTATTTATTAGGAGTCAGGAGACAGGAGTCAGGAGTCAGAATAAATAGGTTTGATACCATTTTTTATGTAGTAATTTGTCTTTTTCGTCCAATATATATATCCTACAAATTATTTTCAGACTACTTATTATTTGTAACATTCTTTTTTTAAATTGGTACTATACCATTTCTCAAAAACTTTTCTACATTTTGTTGAGCAGGGGAGTAGGGGAGTGGGGGGTGCATCTCAATATTTGCAAAAATACTTTTTTCCTATATATTCCCTGTTCCCTGTTCCCAGATCCGGTGTTCCCTAAAAGCGATAAATTTTTGGCTTTATTCACGCATTGAGATGCACCCGGAGTGGGGGAGTAGGGGAGTAGGGGAGAAGTAAGAATAATTAACATTAACTAGGCTATTATTAGCAAAAAGGTGATTCTACCTGTTTTGATTAATTAGGGTTTGCTGATTAAATATCGCGCTTATTGACTGATATTGGTTTGAGCAATTTTAGATCTTTCATTAATTGATAATTGATAATGGATAATTGATAATTACCTCTGGTTAAAACCGAGAGGATTGAATATAAGGAAATATTATTTCTTTTTTTTCCCCTTAAAAGGGGAGGCTTTATACCATAATTATTTAATTATTAATTATTAATTATTAATTATTAATTATTCGGTAAAAAGTGCGAGGTTTTAGGTGGTAATGGTTCAAAAATTCAGGATTTTGCTCAAGAGTTGGGCAGAACAATCTTGGGAAAATTCTTACTCCTACCTCCTCGAAATTCCCATTTATCCTATCCCCCTCCTGGGAGGGGTTAGGGGTGGGTTGTCTCCTGTCTCCTACCTTCACCCATAAGACTTTTTCAGCAAGCCCTAATTAATAACTGAAGTCTTGCCCAAGTATAGTGTTACTTTTAGGAATTGATATTATACCAATTTAATAAATGTTTGTTACAAATAGTAGGGACGTTGCATGCAACGTCCATACGGAATAAGGAAGAAGCAAGGAAGGAAGAGGGGATAAATATTGAAGAAAATGGAAAAACGATTTGGTATAACTACCCTAAATTAACTCATGGTAAAACAAAAAAAAATTAAGTCAATATTATCTATATTTGAGGCTCCTATCGGATTATTCGCAGGTGCAACTTACCATTTTCGTGCTTTAACAATATTTGCCAAAAATCCAAAATTAATAGGCTATATAATTGTTCCAATTTTGATTAATATCGTGGTGGGTATTCTTCTTTATATTGGTTTACTCCTACCAGGAATTAATTTAATTAATACTATTTTTAATAACTTATCTTTACGTTTTGATGCTTTTATTGCTCAATTACCAAAATGGTTACACTTCTTAAGTTACATAGATAATATTTTAGATAAGTTTGTACAATTCATTCTGTTCACAATATTATTACTAATAATTGGATTTTTTTTAGTACAATTTGGAGCTATTCTAGGTTCACCTTTTTATGGTCAACTTTCTGAACAATTAGAAAAAATTAGAACTGGCACATTACCTGAAGATCAACCAAGTTTATTAGGCGCTCTTAGAGATATTTGGCGAGCCATACTTTTTGAGCTAAAAAAAATTGGATTACTGTTAGTAATAGGTTTGCCGATATTGCTGCTCAATTTTTTGCCTGGAGGCACTTTAATAGCAACTATTGGTGGTATAACTTTAACAACTTCCATTGTTTGTCTCGACTTTTTTGATGGATTTTTGGAGAGAAGAAAATTAAAATTTCGAGAAAAGTTAACAATAGTGCGTCGTAGTTTACCAGCAAGTGCCACTTTTGGGTTAATTTGTCAAGCTTTAATTACTATTCCCATAGTTAACTTCTTAGGTATTCCACTATGTGTGGCGGCAGGGACCTTATTTTGTTGCGATCGCGTCTTACCAAATTTACTACCAGATCATCAAGCTTGAAAAAAGTATTAGCTATATTGAAAATAGCATAGATTTATCTACAACAAGGAATCAAAAATTAAAAATCAGAAATACCCACACTTTTCATTTCATTTAAACCCACATTCCGCACGTCAAGAGCGTAACATTAAAAGTAGTATATAAATCCGTAGCTTGGTAGGTATTTATACTATGCAAATTATCTTAATTAATTTTTTCGTTGATCGCTCTTCCGAGTAAAAAATTTACGCATAAATACTTATTTGATTGATTACTCAATCACGGCAGCTATGATTTTCTTCTAAAATTCTGTCTCCTGTCTCCTGACTCCTTCTTCGGTTGCTACATTTTGTCGTGCGGAATGTAGGTTTAAAATACTCTAGTGCAGAATGGTGGAAATAACTGACCAGTTACAAAATCCTAAAAGCCTTACCAATCAATACTTTTGACTTCTGACTTTTGACTTCTGACTTCCGCGTAGCGGCACTAGGTGAGGATTTAAGAAAATCTCAAATACCTACACTTTTAATTTAAAATACTGTAGGTGGGGATTATCTCAACGTTGGTTGAAGACCCGCGCTCTCCCGAAGGGGAGCGTCCTATGGGAAAACCAATCAATTTTGCGGCCCATGTCAATAGTGTGTTAGACTTAAAAGAATGGCTGCTGGGCTAGCAGTGTCAGTCTGTGGAGCGACTGTAAGACCGAAAAGAGGCTCGACCTTGGAGGCTGGTGCATTGAAGCAGAAAGACCTAATCAGCGATGGTTAGGAATCCCGCGCTGTCTCGTAGAGCAGCGTCGGGAGGATGTCAAAGGAAAAGCTTTCCATTATAATCACTCTTTCATCGTAAAATTACTTGACTATTTCCATAAACATAGGAATATCTTAGAAAACTATGCTCAACAGAATTGCTAATCAGATTAGAAAGTCCTTCCCAGCACCAGAAGTTAGCGCTCACTGCGATGGCCCTTGCGGTGTTTATGACCCTGCTTCTGCTCGCATTTATGCTGAAGCAGTATTGTCTATGACTAAGAAAATTCTAGATCTTGACCCAAAAGCAGGAGACCATAAGACTGCTAATACCCTTTCTCGCTATATTGCTATTAAGGAAGAGCAAGCTCAGAAGACTAAAGAAGATTTGCTCATCCTCTGGACTGATTATTTTAAGCCTGTACATTTAGAAAAGTATCCAGACCTCCACGATACTTTCTGGAAAGCTGCTAAACTTTGCTCTGCTTGTAAAGTGGAAGTTAGTTTGGAGCACGCTACTGAGTTACTAGCTGCTGTGGAGAAAATCCACAATATGTTCTGGGCCACTAAGGAACGCGAAGTAACTTGGTATAAGGCTAGCTAATTTTTTTGAGTTTGAGGTGGTAGGCAAAAAGTTGATACAAACAAGCGATAATAAAGAATTATTGTTATGGTTGTTAAGATTGCGTCAACGCTTTTGTGTTACAGGGGTTTCCATGTTTCCCCTACTCAAACCAGGGGAGGATATTCTTGTTGACACTAAAGCCTACCACAATTGTTTACCTAAAATAGATGATTTGGTGGTGGCTAAACATCCCCATCACCAAGATTTGAAAATAATTAAGCGGGTTGCCTTTGTTGATGAAAATGGCGACTGTTTTTTGGTGGGAGAAAATAGGGAAGAAAGTAACGATAGTCGTTCTTTTGGTTTTGTCAGTTCGCAACAGATAATTGGTAGAGTTACTAGCAAATTTCCTTAGTGGTTGTAAGGAAGGCAGAAGTATTTTCAAGTCAAAAGTCAAAATTCAAAAGTCAAAAGTAGAAAATTATCTCAAATCCGTTGGCTAAAGTCAAAAGTCAAAATTCAAAAGTCAAAATTCAAAAGTCAAAAGTTATATCAAAATCTGTTGGCTACTGTATCCCTATTACCGAAAAATTGTGGTTTAAACCTACATTCCGCACGACAAAATGTAGTATAAAGAATCCAGAATCCAGAATCCAGAATCCAGAATTCAGAAGAAAATAGTAGTGGTGATAATTGAGTATTTATACTTAATACTTTCCTGATAATTTGATTCTCGATCCAGGTCAATGAAGATAATTTATACCGTATAAATACTGAATCAAGATGTTTTTTTTATACTACTTTTCATGTTACAAATTGACGTGCGGAATGTGGGTTTAAAGGCTCCCCTTTTCAGGATATAAGAGGTAATTAGGGCTTGCCGATTAAATATAAAAGCATTGACTGATATTGGTTTTAGCCTTTTTAGGGTCGAATTGCAGTACCCCTGTTTCAGTCTAAAATACTCAAAAAGGAGCGTATTTTAGGCGCATAGTTGGGCAGAAAAATCATTCTTACAATTCTTACTCCTACCTCCTCGCTCATTCCTATTTCTCCTGTCTCCTGTCTCCTGTCTCCTATCTCCTATCCCTACTCAA
>NZ_JAAHHG010000321.1 GCF_010692555.1 Okeania sp. SIO3B5
TCCCATCTCCCCTACCTCCCTACTCCCCCCCTCCCCTACTCCCCTACTCCCCTGCTCTTCCACTCCCCCACTCCCCTACTCCCCCGCTCCCCCACTCCCCTACTCCCCTACTCTCCCACTCCCCCACTCCCCTACTCCCCCACTCCCCTATTCCCTAACTTCTGCAAGAAGTCCATTAGACTTCATAATGATTTCAAAGATTGCTCCTTGGGGATGGTTGCTTCTAACACAAATTTGGTCTCCATGTGCCTCAACAACCATTTTGCAAAAAGCCAAACCCAATCCTATTTGGGAAACATCAGACATCATAGTTCCAATCTCGTATTTCTCAAAAATCTTTTGTCGCAATTCCTCTGGAACCCCCGGGCCATTGTCCATCGCCTGAATTCTGCAATCTCCTGATTTAAGGAATTCCAAACTCAGGATAATTTTACTGTTATGTGGGGAAAACTTAATAGCATTTGAGATGAGGTTATCCAAAACTCTATGATAGAGAGTGAAATCAATAGTCACTACTTTATCAGGAGCTTCTGGAAGTTTACTAACTAGGGACTGATTTTTTTGTTCGGCAACCGCTTCAAAGTTTGAAATAGCAGACTCGATCAAACTACATAGTTCTACCTGTGTGAGATTAAGACGAATTTGACCAGACTCTAGTAAAGCTATGTTTAATAAATCATCAATTAATGCTTGTAATGTTTGTGCTGAGGAATAAACTTGATTTAGTTTAATGTTTTGCTTATCTTTAGGATAACTAGGATTTTTCAAGAGTTCTAAACCAAACAAAACAATAGTCAAAGGATTTCGTAAATCGTGAACGACCATTTTTACCATATCTTCCCGTAATTTGAGCAGAGCTTGCAGGTTATCATACTGGTGCTTAATGCGTAGCATGGAACTCACCCTCGCCCTCAGCTCAATTGCATTAACGGGTTTACTGATGAAGTCGTCAGCTCCAGCATTTAGACAATTTGCCAAATCTGACTTTGCGCTTAATGCCGTTACCATAATAATAGGAACAGCTTGCCATGTGGATATAGCTTTAATTTGCCGACAAACTTCAATACCATCAATTCCCGGCATCATCACATCAAGTAAAATCAGGTCTGGGTTATAGGTTTCTAGGTTGGCGAGTCCCTCTTCACCACTAGCAGCATAATACAACTCATAGTCTTGGTCGCTCAAAAGAGCTTCAATCACATCAAAATTATTGGGTTCATCATCAATTACTAAAATAGACGGTAAATTCATTTATTTTGTGCTTAAAAGTTTTTGAATCGTGGTTGTCAACTGTTTTAGTCTAACAGGTTTGCTCAAATAATCATTAGCTCCAGCAGCCAGACAACGTTCTCGATCGCCTACCATTGCTAGAGCAGTCAGTGCCACTATCGGTACATCGACCAAGTTAGGAATACGACGAATTTCTTCCATGGCCTGGAGGCCATCTACCTTTGGCATTGAAATGTCCATTAGAATCAAATCGGGGTTTTCCGACTGAGCGAGAGTAATTGCTTCCTCTCCATTCTCAGCCAGCAAAATTCGATAGCCTTTAGCTCTCAGATAGCTCGAAACTGTACTAATATTTACTTTGTTATCTTCTGCCAGCATAATTAATGGTGATATATGGTGTTGAGGCTGAATAAATTCAATGCCAGGTTCAGGCTGCACTTTTAACCCTTTGCAATTGTTTATGCTCAAAGTGTAAGGAAGATCGATGGTAAAGCAACTACCAACTCCTATCTCACTGGTGACTCCCACTTGCCCGCCATGATGCTCAACAATACGTTTCACTAGGGCAAGTCCTAAGCCTGTCCCTTGATAGTGGCGATTCAGAGAACTATCAATTTGAACAAAAGGCTGAAATAGTTTTTTGAGGTCTTCTGGAGCAATGCCAATGCCAGTGTCAATAACAGCAATTCGTAGGAATTTTTTGAATTTATTGGTCTCTGGGTCAAACTTCTGGCGATTGACCTGGACTTCCAGGGAAATATGGCCCCCATCTGGGGTAAATTTGACAGCATTATTGAGTAGGTTGATTAATACTTGGCGGATGCGCCGTTCATCCACAAATAACTCAGGCAGGAATTGAGGCAGTTTCATTTCTAGTTTAATGCATTTCTTTTCGGCAAGTGGTCTGATGAAGGCTAGACTAGCTTGGCAGAGAGAAGAAACTGTAGTGATTGAAAAGTTTAGCTCTAGCTGACCAGATTCAATTTTGGCAACATCCAGAACATCGTTAATGAGTTCTAATAGATGGTTTCCACTGCTCTCAACTGTTTGTAGAGCTTTCTTTTGTTGCTCATTAATACGGCCAAATATCTTTTCTTGCAGCCCTTCTGTGATGCCAAGAATTGCGTTTAGGGGAGTACGAAGTTCGTGACTCATGCTGGCGAGAAATTGGCTCTTGGCCTTGTTTGCTTCCTCTGCAGTTTGCTTTGCTTGCTCTGCAGTTTGCTTTGCTTGCTCTAATGACAGGACTTTTAGGGCGACTTCTTTTTCTAAGTTTTGAGTCAGCTTTCTTAACTGCAAATGAGTTTTAACTCTGGCGAGGACTTCTTGCTGTTGAAATGGCTTAGTAATGTAATCTACTGCCCCTAGCTCAAAACCTTTAATTTTGCTTTCTGTATCTGATATAGCTGTGATAAAAATTACAGGGATATTGCAAGTAGTGTGATTGGATTTGAGTTTTTTACAGATTTCAAAGCCATCAATGTCAGGCATTGTGATGTCTAATAAAATTAAATCTGGTAATTTCTGCTCTAGTTGTTTGAACGCTTGTTTTCCATTGTT
Source organism: Okeania sp. SIO3B5 (assembly GCF_010692555.1). Taxonomy (GTDB): domain Bacteria; phylum Cyanobacteriota; class Cyanobacteriia; order Cyanobacteriales; family Microcoleaceae; genus Okeania. The sequence continues at coordinate 2,791 of NZ_JAAHHG010000321.1, forward strand.
AGCGATCGCTACATCATATCCTACTGCACTAAGTGTTTCTGAAAGAATATCTAAATTCGCTAGTGTATCATCAACGATTAAAATAATCCCTGTTTGTTTTACTAATTTTTTATTCATGGCTTGGGAGAGTTTATAGATTTCTTAAAATTAAGGTGTTTTTAAATTAAAATTTCAATTTTTTTTGTTTGAAATTGCTTTGCCAGTTATTAAATTTTCTGGGTAATATCATGTCCGGGGGAATTGGACATAAAAAAAATCTCAAATCGTTATAACTACTAAATCTTTTTGATTTTCTCCCCTCCTATATGTCGCTCTACCGACAGCAATCTTACCTGATTTTTGTACGTCGTCCTACCGACGGGGGCCCTACTTGATGACTCTAGATTTGATATAAAGGGCAGATAGCGATCGCTCTTTTGTCCAAATTTTTCAACCATTTTTGCTAGTTTGAGTAGTAAGCCATCCTGGGCTAACTCAAATAGAATTTGTAATATCATGTCCAGAGAATCAGTGATAAAAAAACCTTTTCCCTTCTAACCTTTTCTTTCCTCTCTTGGTGCGCATTCCCTTGCGTCTGACGGCGACGCGGGGTCGCACCGCTTCTGTCTCCTGCCTCCAGCATAGCTGCCTTACCTTCTCCAAAGTATAAGTATTCAACCGGACATGATATAAATCCTCTAGTAGAGGTGCTACTATTTCGAGACTATCATCTTGAGTGATAGTAATAGTATAAGTTGGGGCTGACTTAATTGTTATATATTTCCAAGTCACTTCTAGATAAGTGAATATCTCCTCAGCATTTATATAGGTTTGGGCAGAAAATTATCAAAATAATTGGGTCGCGCAACCCCATCTTTATTAAGGCGAAATATTTTTGGAGAGTTGCTCAAATCTCCTACTTCTCCTCCTGGGAGGGGGAGGGGCGAGGGGTGGGTTAACTTCTGAGTGTAATGAAGTGTGTCTTACATTCTGGAGGGACTGTGTTCAGAATTACACACTCGTTTCTGACTTCTGACTTTTGACTTCTGACTTCGTTAACACCTCCTGCATTTAAGCTTGTTTGTCGATCTATCTGATACCGGGCATTGCTGAACTAAGGGATGAATCTTTGCAGAAGAAAAGTTCATTAATGGATAATTGATAATTGATAATTAGGGTTTGCTGATTAAATATCGCGCTTATTGACTGATATTGGTTTGAGCAATTTTAGATCTGGAAAAAGTGCGAGGTTTTAGGTGGTAATGGTTCAATTAGGAGCGGATTTTGGTCAAGAGTTGGGCAGAACCATCTTGGGAAAAAACGCCCGCTCCTACCTCCTCGCTCCCGATCCATTTCTCCTGTCTTCCCCTCCCCTCCTGGGAGGGGCTAGGGGTGGGTTGTCTCCTGTCTCCTACCTTCACCCATAAGACTTTTTCAGCAAGCCCTAATTACCTCTGGTTAAAACTGTTAGGGAATTGAATATAAGGAAATATTATTTCTTTTCTTGGTCGATTGGATATGGCGTAGGTTTCCTCGCCATCCCTTGACCGCTTTTTTCCCCTTAAAAGGGGAGGCTTTAAACCAGAATTATTAATTATTAATTATTAATTATTAATTATTTGGTAACCCATCTTTTACTTCCTCTTTTTCTCAAACTATAATTCCCATGGGCAAATATGCAACACTCCCCATACCCCCAACACCCCCGCACCCTCACACCCCTCACCCCTCTCACCCCCCTCACCTCCCCAGGGCTAATTTCAATGGGCAAATATGCAACCCCTGATACCGAAGTAGATGAGAGAGTTACAGTTATATATTTCAGGGCATTATCATTGCGGAACAGTTTCAGCATTTCAAAGCAATTGATTACAGGAATCTGTGTATCAGTTATCATCAGATCGAATATTTCTAGTAGAGTATTAATTATAGCAAAAATTAGTTTTTTTTGGGAGATAGTATCATACCAACGGGGCAGAATTTCTGGATAGAGAAGATTTTGTACCTTGAGATTGTCAATTTCTGGCTGCACGCCTTTAGCTAGCAACTGCTCTATAAAACCGATATAAAACGTCATAAAAAGTTATATTTTAATGTTTACTTCCTGCTTCTACTGAGGCCGTCGGCGGTTTCTCATCCACAGGCATTGACGACCGAGCCGACCGCATCTCTCAAATTTATACTTGCGTTCAAATCTCTATCTATTGACAAGCCACACTTCTTGCAATCATAAGTCCTCAAATGCAATGGCATACCTTGAACATGACCACAATTCGAGCAAGTTTTTGATGATGGAAAAAACCTATCAACTATTACTAACTCACCAAGCGTACCACTGAGTTTTATATTCTAGCTGTCTACGAAACTCATAAAATCACTATCTGCTAATTGATTTAGCTAGCTTATGATTGGCTAACATACCGCTGACGTTCAAATCTTCACCCACCCCTCTAGCTCCCCTCCCGGGAGGGGATGGGGGTGGGTTGTGGTTCAAGGCTTGCGTATGTTGTCAATTTATGAAGTGCATCTTTGCGGATGTTAGCTACTCGTCTGTGCTGCGATCGCTAGCTTGATTACAGCTTTGTGCCAATTATTTGAATGTTTGACTTTCCTGCTCAGTTGCCGTTGCAATTTTGCTAGTTGATCTTGAGCTGTACGGTAAGGTTTAATGCTTGGGAAAACTTGACCAGTACTTAGTGTTGCTAGCGTTTTCACGCCTAAATCAACACCTACAACATCAGTAGTTTTTGGTGTGGGAGTTGCACGCTTATCATAGCTCAAACTTAAGTACCAATCCCCCGCTTGTCTACTAATGGTTATTTTTTGAGTAGTCGCCTCAATTGGCTCATAAGTCTTAACCCAACCAATAAAAGGTATTTTATGATTCCATCCATTTAATTCTATTGGTTTTCCACAATTATCAATTGTGTTTGCGTAGCATTCCGTAGGAAAAGAATCATGTTTACCTTTTTTCTTAAACCTTGGGGGTTTACCCAACCCTTGTTTGCGAAGCATTCCGCAGGAAAAGAACCTCTTAAATGCTTCACCTAAGTTGATGTTTGCGTAGCATTCCGTAGGAAAAGCATATTGATAAACTTTAGACGACAAGTTTTTCATCCAGGGATAAAGAGGTTTTGTGTGATTGGTAAACACATCTCTAAGCTTACGAGTGTTTGGCTTGAAACCATCCTTGTAAGCAGCATTCCACAAACTTAAGCCCCAGTTATAGCACCATCGAGAGTAGCCCGCGTGTTGAGCAAAGAGCGTTTTTTGTTTATTATTGAATTTGAGTTTGGTTCTGATTGATTTCATAGAGATTGATCACAGCCTGTCTAATAGTATGCTTTTTAAGGTATTATATCGTTATTCTTTGATTAAGTCAATGCTCCCAACCTTGACTACTAGCAATTTTCCCAGTTTCAGGATAATTTGGGAAAATATAGACCAGTGAGTGGCTTTGATTAACTATTGATGTTTTTTTCATCATTTATCCTCTTTAAAAGTTAACAATTCTTGAATAGTATTTGCTAATTTTTTCATTTTAACGGGTTTGCTTAAGTAATCATTGGCTCCGGCAGCCAGGCAATGTTCGCGATCGCCTTCCATAGCTAAAGCAGTCATAGCAACAATCGGAATATCTACCAAGTTTAGATCGTGACGGATATGTTTGATAGCTTCTAACCCATCCATTCCAGGCATCTGAATATCCATTAGAATCAAGTCAGGGTCTTCTGACTGGACAAGAGCAATTGCCTCTTCTCCAGTTTTTGCCACAATAAGACGATAATTTTTTGCTCTCAAGTAGCTCAAAACTGTAGTGATATTTGCGTCATTGTCTTCTGCTAGTAGTATTAACGGGGGGGATATATCCCCGTCTAACTGACTAGGTTTGATCGTGACTTCAGAATTAGTTTCTGATTCAACATAATAAGGTACTGTAGCAGCGTAAGGAATATCCATGGTAAAACAACTGCCCACCCCAATTTCACTCTTAACTCCAACTTGCCCACCATGAAGTTCTACAATACGCTTTACCAAGGTCAACCCTAAACCTGTCCCGTTATATTCACGATTCAGGGCACTATCAATTTGAATAAAGGGCTGAAATAATTTTTTGAGATTCTCTGGAGTGATGCCGATACCTGTATCAATGACGGCAATTTGGATATAGTTTTGTTTGGGAAAATTGGCAACACCTGGGTTCAAAGGGCCTTGTTTCAGGGTAGCAGTGAGAGTGACACTCCCCCCATTTTGAGTAAATTTGACAGCATTATTGAGTAGATTAATCAAAGCTTGGCGGATACGTCGCTCATCGATTAATATAATGGGCAAATTGGTTGGCAGTTTAGTTTTTAGATGAATACGTTTTTTCAGTGCTAGTTGTTTAACAAAGGTTATACTAGATTGACAAAGATGATAGATTGAAACTTGGGTGTAGTTAAGTTCTATACGACCCGCTTCAATTTTAGCGACATCGAGAATATCATTAATCAATTCTAGCAAATGAGCACCACTGTGTTCAATAGTTTGTAGTGCTTTAAGTTGTTGCTCATCGACCGCGCCAAACACTTCCTCTTGGAGCGCCTCACTCATGCCTAAGATGGCGTTGAGGGGGGTACGGAGTTCGTGGCTCATACTGGCTAGGAATTCATCCTTGAGGCGAGTAGCGCGGGCAAGTTCCTCATTGGTTTGTTTCAGTTCTGCTTCTGCTTTTTTCTGTTCGGTGATGTCATAGTTAATCCCGATCATCCTTTGAGCTTCTCCTTGGAGGTTGCGTTGCACTAGAGCGCTGGTTTTAATAAAATGGATAGAACCGTCAGGATGAATAGCTCTAAATTCTGTATTATATTCTTTCTCATCAAACCGAGCTTGCATAGAGGCAGTTTCTACCATGGGGCGATCGTCGGGATGTAAAGTTTTAAGCCATGCTTCACGGACATTAGTAAAACCATCTGGGGTTATGCCATATAGTTCATACATTCGTTTATCCCAGAGCAGAATATTTTTTACAATATCAAAATCCCAAATGCCGATACCGGCAGACTCTACTGCCAAATTTAGGCGAGTAGACAACTCCCGTAGATGATCTTCTGCTTGTTTGCGTTCGGTAATATCTAAGGCTGTGCCAAACAGGCGAATTACTTTTCCCTCAGAATTTCGTTCGATTGCTGTACGTCCTTCATGGTAGTGAGTGGAGCCATCAGGATAGACGATCCGATAGTCAATTTTGTAAGGAATTCCATTGACTATCGCCGATTCAAACTGCTGTTGGACTAATGTGAGGTCATCAGGATGAATCATCTGAAAATATTCTGCATAAGAAGGTTCTGGTTGATTTGGGCTGAGTCCAAACATCCGAAAAAGTTCTTTTGACCAGGTAATTTTTTGAGTTTTGACATCAAACTCCCAGTTTCCAATATGAGCAACTCGTTGTGCTTCAACCAATGCTGCCTCACTTTTGAAAAGTTTTTCTTCAGCTTGTTTGCGCTCTGTAATATCGCGACATACACAAATTAATAACCCATCTTCTGTTAGGGTTAGTGATAGTCCTTCGGCAAAGGTAGAGCCATCTTTGCGAGTACCTGTAGCTTCTCCTTGCCAGGCACGATCGCGCTCTAATAGTGGAAAAATTTCCTGCTCAAATCTTTGGTTCTCCTCTGGAGAATAAAAAATTTGCCAGGGTTGGCCCACAATTTCTGCCATGTTTTGGTAGCCAAACAAATTCACATGAGCTTGGTTGACATAGAGGTAGCTATTTCCTTGGAGAATGGCTATGCCATCAATTGCCGCTTCAATGGCAGCAAGTTGTTGTTTCAGAGCTGATTCTGCCTGTTTGCGAGTAGTAATATCTTGATATACTCCTAAAACTCCGATAATTTCCCCATCAAGGCTATAGAGAGGAACTTTGTGGGTTTCTAAACATTTTTGATTACCATCAGCTTGTAACTGGGACTCAATAATCTCATGTTTAGCCAAACCAGACTCCATAACTTCCAGATCGTCAGCACGATAAGCGGTTGCCTGTGTATTCTTCCAGGGTATATCGTAATCAGTTTTGCCAATAATTGCTTCTGAGCTAGACAAACCTACTATTTCAGCAAAGTTTTGATTACAGCCTAAATACATTAATTGTCTATCTTTCCAAAAGACATAAAGTGGCAAGACATTAAGAACAGTTTGTAAGAATTCTTGAGATTGACGTAGGTCGTTTTCTGCCTGCTTGCGCTCGCTGATATCTTTAACAAAAGCAAAGCTGTATTCTTCTGTGTGAAATTGTAGATAATTAATACTAACTTCTACAGGATAGACGCTACCATCTTTGGCTTGATATCGGGATTCATTTGTGAAGTTCTTTCTTTGCCTAATATTTTGCCAATGTTCAATCCAATCGTCAGGGGAAATATCGTAGTTAATGTCAAACATCGATAGATTTAGTAGTTCTTCTATACTGTACCCCAACATGGAACAAGCTGCTTGATTAACATAGTAAAAGCTGGCATCTGAGCGCACAAAAAATACTCCTTCTGCCGCAAAGTCTACTGCTGACTGGGTCATCATCAGGGCTCTTTCTGCTGCTTTGCGTTCGCTGATATCTCGCAAAATATTCTGGATGATTTTTTCACCATTAATATCAATTAAAGAAGCTGAAATATCAACAGGAACTATACTACCATCTTTGCGGAGAAAATTAATATCCAAGATTTGGGAAGACTTTTGATTTGCTACATCCTCAAATGCTGCAATGCTTTGCGATAATTCTTCTGGTGGGTGTAGTTGAGTAAAGTGCATAGAGGTAATCTCTGTAGAAGTGTAGCCTAACAGTTCTTCAAATTTATGGTTAGCTTCCAGTAAATTACCTTGCCGATCTGCCAACAAAATAGCATCGCTGGCTCCATCCATGAGGGCACGATAGCGGGTTTCTCGCTCCTGTAGTTTGACTGTGCGTTCTTTAACTTTAGTTTCTAGTTTTTGATTAAGTTCTTCTAGTAATGTTGTTGCTCGTTGACGTTCTAACTCTACAGAAGCACGAGATGCAAAAACCCGCAGAATTTGTTCGGCTCGCTCTGGATCTGGAATGAGCTGTTGATTGAGGATACACAAACCACCAATTGTCTTGCCATTACTATCTCGTAAGGCAATGCCCAAATAACTTTCTGCTCCAATGTTTATCAAGTCTAAATCTTCAGGAAACTCTTGTTGCACTGAGTATTCACAGAAATATTTTCCGTCTCGCAATGTTCGTTCACATGGAGTTTTTGCTGGATGATAAGAAATACTTTGTTGCAAGGAACCATTTGCCCAAAAAGCTAATGGACGAAGCATATCGCCAACCAGTTCGCTCACGATCGCACAGGAGACATTCAGAGCTTCTACAATGTGTCTTACTAAGGCTGGAAAAAAGTCCTTGCCAGTGGTGCTAGCAGTCCCCTCAACCAAAGTCTGTAGAGCAATTTCCGCTTTTTTGCGGCCGCTAATGTCAATATCTACACAATACATTTCTGGCTCGCCTTCTGAGTTAGTCATTATCATGTGGTTAGAAAAGACTGTGACTCTAGAAGCATCTTTGCATCTTAAGTTAAATTCCCCTGCTAATACTGGCTCTCCTTTGGCAAAAAAATCATCTGTAAAATCGATCTCCCTCTCTCTCTCTTCTGAAGGAATAATCAAGTCTTCAAGTTTCTGACCGATCGCCTCTGCTTTTGTATATCCATAGAGGTCCTCACTGGCATTATTCCAGTAAATTACCTGACGATGGCGGTCATATCCTTGAACCGCAATTTTAGGAGTTGACTCAAAAAGTTTGCGGAATCGCTGTTCACTTTGCTTCAATGCTATTTCAGCCTGTTTGCGAGCGCTAATATCTGTGATAGTTCCCACATATCCCACTACTATTCCATCGGCATTTCGTTCAGCAACTGCCTGTGCATAGACCCAATTTATCGTACCATCTGGTTGCAGCAAGCGACATTCAAGCTGGAATTGACTACTCTCTAAAACAAATTTTTGCCATTCAGCGACAACCCAGTCAAGCTCTTCAGGATGTATGATTTGTCGCCATCCATCTTTCATAGCCATTTCTTGAGATAGTCCACTGATCAAAGAGTAGCGCTCGTTGATGTATGTGAAGTGTCCTGTAGCATCAGAGCGAAAAATTCCCACCGGAGCTGCCATTGCCAGAGATGCGTAGCGCTGCTCGCTCTGTTGCAGACTAAATTCAGTCTGCTTGCGGATGCTGATGTCTGCGAAGGTGCCAAGTCCTCCAACATAATTTCCTAATTCGTCTAAAATTCGGTTCCCAGATACCTTTGCCCACACATCGCTTCCATCTTTGTGCTGAAATTTAAATTCCCGTTGTTCGGCAATTCCTTGATGACGATGCTCTATATTTTTTCTAGCAATTGCAATACCTGCACTGTCCATGAAATCAAAAAGAGATTTTCCGAGTATTTCATCTATCTCATAGCCTAACATTTCAGCCATTTTGAGATTGACAAAGCTGATTCTGTCTTGGGTATCTGTGGCCCATATCCCCTCATTAGATACTTTGACTAGAGTAAAGTAGCGTTGTTCGCTTTCTTGCAGGCGTGCTTCAACTTTCTTTCGTTTTTGTAGTTCGGCCTGGAATTTTTCGTATGTAACGGCTTGCTGAATAGTCTTAAAAATCCCCAAAAAAATACTTGATATTGATGTACACATACCTGAGATCAAAATACCTGAAGCCACAGTACCTTTGCGGACAAAAAAACCTGTCAAACCTTTGATGTCTAAAC
>NZ_JAAHHG010000322.1 GCF_010692555.1 Okeania sp. SIO3B5
TTTTTTTGCCGAACTATGCGCCCAAAATCCTAACTTTTTGAGCATAAAGAGCTGAAAACCACATACTTTTTCAAGATCTAAAAAGGCTAAAACCTTTATATGTAAAAGCTTTGATATTTATTCAGCAAGCCCTAATTAGTGATGAAAAACCTATCTTCTTACACAGGGCAAATATCCCTATTATTCCCGCTCATTACTCCCTACTCCCTACTCTTATAAGTATTCAAGCGGACATGATATTATTCTTCTACGAAAGGCAATAATTCTAACTGATAACGATACAAAGCTACGGGATGATTACCTGCCACAAAATAATCAGGGTCTTGAGGTGATAAATAAATAGCAGTTATCTGATTTGCCTCAATTATTTCTCCTTGATTTTCATCGATAATGTGATGATAATCTGTAGTTGTTTCTACCTCATTTAAGTAAATCATAGTCTCACCCTGAAATAGTTGCTGAGTTATTTCGCAGGTAATAAAATTATCTGAGTTTAATTGTTCCCTTGCCCTACCAGTAATAACTGAAACTAACTCCAGATTATCTCGCAAAATAGTTGTCTGACGATTAGGATTATTTTGGTCAATTTTTACAGATAAAATTGCATCGTCGCCCAAAAGTGCTTTGCCAATATTTAATCCGTTAAATTCTCGATCTGCAATAACTGCTTCTGGAGGTAAGTATGATTTTTCAGTAGACCAATATATAGGCAAATTAATTAATTTTTGTTGGGATATTTCTTCGATATTCAAGTTTGGCTCGAACTTAATAAATCTAACTTGAAAATTTACTGATTGATGCAAATACTTACGATTATTTTCAAAACCTGGCGTAACAATTTCTGGAGCCAATGGTGCAACCATATCTATTAAAGTGCTTTTAACATTCCAACTTCCTGCCATCCAGTCTGGATAAATTAAGTCTTCTTTAGCAATGCTAATTGATGGTTTATTTTCCCAGTTAGGAAAATCGTTAATTCTGGAAGTAAGTGTTCCTGCTATTGCATTATTAGCTTGAAGCAAAATAATTGTAATTAAAGATAAACTCCAAATTACTTGCCAGAAATTTTGATGATTTTTTCTAGATTTTTGCATTATTATAGTCGAGATTATTTTTTTAATAATTTCCTAGTGGAAAAAGGCAGAAGGCAGGAGGCAGAAGGCAGAAGGCAGAAGGGAAGAAAGGTTATTGTACAAGCTTTTAAAACTTTTTTATAGTTAGTTATTTCCGCCATCCTGCAATAGTGTACCATTTATACCAAATTGATAAATATTTGCTACAAATAGCTAGGATATTTTTTAGGAGTCAGGAGTCATAATTCAGGAGTCGTATGGGAATAGATTTAATACCATTTTTGATGTTGTAAATTATTTTTTTCCTCAAATAGACTTTTATATAAAGTCTTTTTATGGCGCTTATTATTCGTAATATTCTTTTTTTTAAGTAGAACGGTGCAAAAAAACAGCAAGTTAGTAACGAAAAGTAAATTTGTCAAAAACTCTCTTCCCTTCTGCCTTCTGCCCTCTGCCTCCTGCCTTTTCATAACGATAATTTTCAATACCAACCTACTTATACTACCTAATAATTATACTCAAGTATCTTGATAATTTAAAAATGAACTTAAAGTAACACAATCTCCTTGTTCTTGAGATTCAAATAAGGCTTCTTCTGCTGCTAAAAACAGACTACTAGCTTCATTTTCGCTAGGAATTGTACAAGCAATTCCTATACTCATAGTTACTATAGAATTAGGTAAATTAGTCAACATATCTCTGTCAGGAGATAAAATCAATTCTTTGATTTCCCAGATAATCATTTCAGCAATTTCTATTGCTTTTCCACCATCTTTTTTCGGGCAAATTATTATAAAATGTTCGTTTTCTTTGTGGGAATGTACATTTTTAATATCCTGTAAAATTAGAGAAATTTTTTTTGATATAATTTGTAAACAATTCTGACTAAATCTAGTTCCATATTGATTTTGATAAACTGTATAATTATCTATTCCACCTAAAATCAAAGCAATAGGATAATTTTCAGCAACTATATTATCCCATTCAATCTTAGTAAAGAAGTTAAAAAAATCATGATTACTCATTTTTACAGAATTAATATTTGTAAAAATTTGTGGATGTCTATCGTCTTGATTTTTGGTTTTTTCTGCCACAGTTTTATCGCTTGTATCCCCTAGTTTTTGCCCTTGAAAATAGAGAGAATATAACTTACAGCAAGGAACACAAATATTTCCATCTATTTTGACTAATCCTAAATTTTCTAGTTGATAAGTAATCATCGGTTCCAATTGAATATTAGTTGTCTCTGTAATTAGCTGTGTAAATATAGCTGCCAGTTTTGGTTGTTTTTGCAATACCATCCATAAACTGCGTAAATAATCACTATAAATTCCTCTCTGAGTAGGAGCATCTCTTAATAATTCTTCAAAAGTTAAATTGTGATGATATAAATTATCTAAAGCTAAATGTACTAAATAGGGATGTCCGCCTACTAAATTCATCAATTCTTGTATTTGTTCTTCTTGCAAATTCAGTTTATAACGTTGAGCAAAATCTTTAACTTGTTCTAGTGTAAATTCAGATAATTTAATGGCTAAACCAAGATTAAATGGCGATTGATTCACACTTAATGAAACATATATTTCAGTAGTATGAACTAACACTAATCGTAGTTTTTGCCAAATTTCTACTATCCGAGCTTGTTCATGCCAAAATCGTAATAATGGTAAAAAATCTTGAGTAATTTTAGTATATTTAAAAACGTAATTAACTTCTTTGAAAATCAACACTACAGGAGTATCAATTTCATGTAATAATTCTTCAAAAAAAATCGTACAACAAACCTTATATCCTATATCCGCGTCCCAATAATCATCTATATTAGAAGTAGATTTTAGCTGTCTAGTAAGGCTAATACAAAACCAACGTAAAAATTTTTCTGTACTCTCAAAAACTGCTGCATCAGTCTCTAAAAAATCTATAGTTATGACTCGGTAATCTAAAGTTTTAGTGTAGTTAATCAATCGTAGTAGGAAAGAAGTTTTTCCCACTTGTCTCGGCCCTCTAATCCTAATCAAACTACCTGGAGTAGCAATTTCTTGATATGCACGTTCTTCGTAAGGCGATCGCTCGATATAAAATCTGGAGTTAAGTGCTATGGGTGTTCCTGGACTATCTGGCCTGGGATCTATACTTTCTGAGTGAGGAATATATGTCATCAGATTTAAAAGATTGTGTATACATTTATAGCAGTTTTAGCTTTATTAGACTACAGTTCTATATAAGGTATCTACAAGAATTATAGTTTTTACTGAGTATTCTATATTACTAAAAACTGCCCTGATTTATATTCAGATATAGCAATTTAAAATAAATAGTGAAAAATTCAAAAATAGATGAAATTTTCGTAATTCCCACCCTTGTTTTCTAGCTCCTAAATTATATGGATATTCTCTACCAATTCCAAATATAAGGCTAATTTTATGTAAGCATTTCCTCGGGAATGCTGCGCAAACAGTTGACGATCAAAGCTTTATTAATTCTCTTACTACAAAAGTTGGCTCTCTTGCCATTAAAGTCTATTTTAATTTAAACACTATCCTATATGAGAGAGTCTTGTTGCTGAAGTCCGCAGTTCCTCCGCAGGAGGCTAGCTGACAACTAATAACTGAATGCTTACAATTTTATTTGTATAAAAATAATATTATTTTATTTCGTATTTACATTCTCAATTTAGTTCAATATCTTTCTTTATTAAGAAATACATAATAATACCAACTACTACCGGAAAATTGATAATTTATATCATGTCCGGTTGAACAGTTACAAATAATACCATTTCTCAAAAGTAATGCTACGTTTGGAAGGTGGTAAAAATAACTGGAAAAATCACAGAGGTTAGTTAACAATCAAATTAAGGCAATAAATAGTATTTATAAATAGAAAATCCAAGTATAGCAAAGTTTTTGAGAATTGGTATAAACTACTCATAATTCTGAATTTAGACATCTTCAATAATAAAAAATCAAATCAACTATCGTAAAGAAATTATCAATTCTTTCCCCCTACTGCCTGCTGCCTACTCCCTACTCCCTCTTTTCAGAATTTAGACATCTCCAATAATAAAAAATCAAATCAACTATCGTAAAGAAATTATCAATTCTTTCCCCCTACTGCCTACTCCCTACTCCCTACTCCCTACTCCCTCTTTTCAGAATTTAGACATCTTCAATAATAAAAAATCAAATCAACTATCGTAAAGAAATTATCAATTCTTTCCCCCTACTGCCTACTCCCTACTCCCTACTCCCTCTTTTCAGAATTTAGACATCTTCAATAATAAAAAATCAAATCAACTATCGTAAAGAAATTATCAATTCTTTCCCCCTACTGCCTACTCCCTACTCCCTACTCCCTCTTTTCAGAATTTAGACATCTTCAATAATAAAAAATCAAATCAACTATCGTAAAGAAATTATCAATTCTTTCCCCCTACTGCCTACTCCCTACTCCCTACTCCCTCTTTTCTGAATTTAGACATCTTCAATAATAAAAAATCAAATCAACTATCGTAAAGAAATTATCAATTCTTTCCCCCCCTACTGCCTACTCCCTACTCCCTACTCCCTCTTTTCTGAATTTAGACATCTTCAATAATAAAAAATCAAATCAACTATCGTAAAGAAATTATCAATTCTTTCCCCCTACTGCCTACTCCCTACTCCCTACTCCCTCTTTTCAGAATTTAGACATCTCCAATAATAAAAAATCAAATCAACTATCGTAAAGAAATTATCAATTCTTTCCCCCTACTGCCTACTCCCTACTCCCTACTCCCTACTCCCTCTTTTCTGAAGATGTCTATTACGATTTAATCTAACAAAATATAACCTGTCAATAAATAGTCACAACCAACAGCACGGATACTAACATTTTCTAACTCAATAGCTTCCGTCATCTTAATTAATCCTAAATCTCCCACAGGGGAAGGTGCTCCTTGCCCACCAATAATTTTAGGAGCAATAAAAGTCCATATTTTCTGCACCGCACCATCAGCGATCGCCCTTGCAGCCAAAGTGCCCCCACATTCCCAAAGTACAGAAAGAAAGCCACGATTATAGAGATTTTCCATGACCTTTACCGGAGTCAATGATGAAACTTCTATTACTTCAACCCCTTTTTGCCTCAAATATTGCTGAAATTCTTGATTAGACCCTACTTCTGTAAACACTAAAGTATTAGCTTCATCCACATCCCATAAATTAGCCTCTCTAGGTAAATCTAGACAGCGACTCATAACCACCCGCAAAGGATTATCCATCTGACTGCTGCGACTCGTCAAAAGTGGATTATCTCGACGCACCGTATTCCCTCCAATAATCACCGCATCACAAGCAACCCGTAACTTATGTACTTCACTCCGCGCTGCGGGTGATGTCACCCATGCACTATGGCCTGTAGTAGTAGCAATTTTGCCATCAAGAGTCATGGCATATTTCAAAATTCCAAAAGGTTTTTGGTGGAGTATTCGGTGAATAAAAGCTTCATTTAGTTGACGACATTCAGCTTCTAACACTCCAACCACCACTTGAATACCCGCTTCTCGTAATTTGGCGATACCACTACCTGCAACTAAAGGGTTCGGATCGATCATTCCAACCACAACCTTTGCCACACCTGCTGCAATTAAAGCTTCCGTACAAGGTGGCGTGCGTCCATAGTGATTACATGGTTCTAAACTCACATAGACAGTCGCTCCTTTTGCTTTTTCACCCGCCTCCTTGAGAGCAAAAACTTCTGCATGAGGATGACCTGCACCAGGATGAAACCCTGTTCCCACAATTTGGCCATTTTGAGCGATCGCACAACCTACCATGGGATTAGGGGCAGTTTTACCTAAAGCACGTTGGGCCAGTTCTAGACAATAACCCATGATTACCCGGTCAAATTTTTTTTGATTTTCACTTCGATCTAATTCTGACATCTTCAAATTTTTAGCTTCAAAGTACAAATTAAATAGGGTTTGCTGAAAAAGTCTTTTAGTAGGGGTAGGAGACAGGAGACAGGAGACAGGAGACAGGAGGAATAGGGAATGAGCGAGGAGGTAGGATTCATTAATTGATAATGGATAATGGATAATTGATAATTACCTCTGTTTAAAACCGAGAGGATTGAACATAAGGAAATATTATTTCTTTTTTTCCCCTTAAAAGGGGAGGCTTTAAACCAGAATTGTTTAATAATTAATAATTAATAATTAATAATTCGGTAAGAATTATCCCTTAATTTTTCTGCCCAACTCTTACACAAATACTAACTTTTTGAGCTTTCTTAGCCGAAAATATGGTACTTTTTTTCAACCTAATAAAGCTGAAACTTTTATATGTAAATACTTTGATAGTTAATCAGCAAGCCCTAAATAGACTTCTTGCAAAAGTCAGGGAATAGGCAATAGGCAATAGGCAATAGGGAGATTAAATTGTTGATTTCATATTCCGTTCCGGAATGCTCTATAAACGAGGGTGTCTCAAAAAAAATCTGCTGATTGCTATTTGCGCAGCATTCCGCAGGAAAAACTGACTGCTGAGGTGCTTCTTTAACTACTCTTAAGACGCTCCATTAATGCTTCAAATCTAGACTTAGCTACTGTACTATTGTCTGTTAATTTTTCAGTATTATCATTCTTATAAGTATCTTGATAAAGCAAATTTTGATGTTCGCTAAAGCGAGTTACAGTACCTCGTAATCGAGTCGATAAAAACTTAGTAATTGCTCGATAAAATCTGAGAGAAAATAATACGTCTTGCTCTAACTTTTCATTTAATTTTTGTTTAGGGATAGACAGAATTAAAGTATTTTCTATCGCCTTTACAGTAGCAGATGGTAATCGACCATCTACAAAAGACATCTCTCCCAAAATTTCACCAGAAGTAATAATGCCTATTTCTTGATTTCCCACACTAGCTACATAAGCTTTCATTGTGCCATCAAGTACAATATAAAGAGCATCAATTGGTTGACCTTCATGGATTAATATAGTGTTAGTAGTAATCTTTTCCTTACTACCATTAGCAATCATCCAATCAATGTCACGATTGCTTAATTCCCCTAAAATAGCTAACACTTTACTCATAGGATATTTGTTTAATAATACATTATTTCTAAATGACTTAACTTAAGTATTTAACTGGACATAATACATTAAACCTGAAACGGCGATTTATTCTTACTATACAGATTTTAGCAACATTAATACCAACGATCAAAAATAATACTATAGCAACCAGGAATCAGAGGTGAGAATTGAGGTATTCCTTTAAAGTATAAAATATGGCAGTTATCTTATTCATATATATTCGTTTTTTTCTTTTTCCCTGTTCCCAGCTCCGGTGCTCCCTGTTCCCTATTCCCTAAAAGTCTCCAATCTCTCACAAATAAAATCATATAAAGTATAAAATATGGCAGTTATCTTATTCATATATATTCGTTTTTTTCTTTTTCCCAGCTCCGGTGTTCCCAGCTCCGGTGTTCCCAGCTCCGGTGTTCCCTGTTCCCTATTCCCTAAAAGTCTCCAATATCTCACAAATAAAATCATATAAAGCATAAAATATGGCAGTTATCTTATTCATATATATTCGTTTTTTTCTTTTTCCCAGCTCCGGTGTTCCCAGCTCCGGTGTTCCCAGCTCCGGTGTTCCCAGCTCCGGTGTTCCCAGCTCCGGTGTTCCCTATTCCCTATTCCCTAAAAGTCTCCAATATCTCACAAATAAAATCATATTGCTATATAAAAATGAATTTGGAATTTTATGCCTACTATAAAGGCCGATCTTAATATTTCTTACCAAAAAATTAAGGTATAAAGCCTATCCAATCGACCAATAAAAGAAAAAAAATCCTTTTAGCCAATCCTCATTCTTTATAGAACCCCTGATCGTATCTTTTAGCTCTCTCCAGAAAAGAGGGAGTAGGGAGTAGGGAACCCACCCCTCGCCCCTCCCAGGAGGGGAAATAATTGATGACACGCCCTACGATAATTGATTTTATTTTTAATGATTGGAGATTTCTTTTGAGGATTAAAGATATATGCTTAAGTCAAGTATACTAGCGATTGCTGACGCAAAGCTCCGAAGATCGCCTAAATTTTTAGAGATACTAAACAGGTTCTATAAGAAGAGATAATTATTAATTATTAATTATTAATTGTTGAACTCATCTCTATCATTATTTTTCTTCTTTTTTCTCCCTGTAAGCATTACTGAATAGTTACAAAATCCCAAAACAATTACAAATCAAAAATGATTGACTGTCTTGAGTGCGTAACTCTGAGGAAACCTCACCAATTAGCACTCGCTTTTAAATGCATGACTTTTAACTTCCGCGTAGCCACACTATTAATTTTGTAAATCGAAGGGCTTGATAAGTTTATCGATCGCTCTGATGAGCTTAATATTTTAACTATTTATTTAACAATAGTTCACAAAGTTAGTTACTATAGTTTAAGATGAGTTTAACTTTTTCCTAGTCTATCCATAGACCAAATAATTTATCACTTTGAAAAGAGTTATAAAAGCTAATAATCCTGATAAGGAGTAAAAATATAACCATGACTTACAATTACCCTTCAACTACCGACAAACATTTAGAAAATTATCTTGAGATAGATAAACCAGAAGAAGCTTGTGGTGTTTTCGGAATTTACGCCCCAGAAGAAGATGTAACTAAACTCACCTATTTTGGCTTGTATGCATTACAGCATCGAGGTCAAGAATCTGCAGGAATTGCTACTTTTCAAGATGATAAAGTTTACATACATAAAGGAATGGGGCTAGTATCTCAAGTATTTAATGAGTCCATCTTACAACAGTTGCCTGGTAATATAGGAATTGGTCATACTCGTTATTCCACTACAGGATCTAGCCAGATTATTAATGCTCAACCTGCTCTTGTTGAGACTTCTCTTGGGCCTTTGGCTATAGCACATAATGGTAATCTTGTCAATACACAACTATTAAAAAAAGAACTAATCAACCGTGGATGTAACTTTAAAAGCACCACAGATTCAGAAATGATTGCATTAGCGATCGCCACAGAAGTTAAAACTGGTAAAAGCTGGCTAGAAGCTGCTATTAGTGCTTTTCATTTATGTAAAGGAGCTTTCAGTTTAACCATTGGTACTCCAGAAGGTCTAATGGGAGTACGAGACCCCCATGGTATACGGCCCCTTGTGATTGGTACTTTAGAAGATATCAAGCCAAAAAGATATGTCCTCGCCTCAGAAACCTGTGCTTTAGATATTATTGGAGCAGAATATCTCCGAGATGTTGAACCTGGAGAGTTAGTTTGGATTACAGAAGAAGGTATGGCTTCCTTCCACTGGAATCAGAAACCACAAAGGAAGCTATGTATTTTTGAAATGATTTATTTTGCCCGCCCTGATAGCATTATGGAAGGTGGTAGTTTATACAGCTACAGACTAAAAATAGGACGCCAGTTAGCAAGAGAATCTTTAACAGAGGCAGATATGGTAATAGGCGTTCCTGATTCTGGTATTCCAGCAGCTATAGGTTTTTCTCAAGAATCAGGTATTCCCTATGCTGAGGGATTAATTAAAAATCGCTATGTTGGTCGTACCTTTATTCAGCCAACTCAACACATGAGAGAATCAGGTATCCGAATGAAACTTAACCCTCTCAGAGATGTATTAGAAGGTAAGCGAGTGATTATAGTTGACGATTCCATTGTGCGTGGCAACACCAGTAAAAAAATCGTTAAAGCTTTGCGAGATTCTGGCGCAACAGAAGTTCACATGAGAATTTCTTCTCCACCAGTAACTCATCCCTGTTTTTATGGCATTGATACAGATAACCAGGAGCAATTAATTGGAGCCACAAAATCAGTTGCAGAAATTGCTGAACAAATAGGGGTTGACTCTCTCGCATACTTGAGTTGGCAGGGAATGTTAACAGCAACAGATGAAGATCCTAATACTTTTTGTTCTGCCTGTTTTACTGGTGATTATCCTATTCCTTTGCCAGATAAATTGAAGCGTTCAAAATTAATGCTAGAAAATCCAGTTCAAGTTTAAAAATTAATGCTAGAAAATCCAGTTCAAGTTTAAATAGTATTATTTGACATCCTCCCCGGCCTGAAGGCACGGGGATTCCTACCGAGCCGAAGCCCCTCGGCGGGTTGACGCCTCACAGGCTGCTGCTACTTTTGCAGTAGTCTTACGCTTGCCTCCACGTCCGTTTAGTGTCTCGGACTGCCCGCCCGCGACTAATATATTTATCGCTGCATTCTCGTCTAAGAACATGTTTTGCACCACAGTTGAGACACTCCCATTCTCGCACTTGAAGGTCTAACTTTCCACCTTTGAATCCACAGCTAGAGCAAGTTTGAGATGTGGGTTCAAGGGCGACTAATTACTCTGAAATCGCGACCATATTTTTCAGCAATTCCATCTAAAAATGTTCTGAAGGTTCTCCATCCTAAATCGGATATAGCTCTGGATAATTTACGGTTTTTAACCATACCAGAAACGTTGTTATACTTCTAAAACAACTGTTTGGTTTTCACGAATTATTTCAGTAGATAATTTATGTAGAAAATCTGTCAAGCGTATCTTTCAGTTTGCCATGGAACTTAGCAACTCTAATCCTTGCTTTTTCATACCTTTTAGACCCTTTAGTTTTATGAGATAAAGACTTACTTAACTTTCTTAACTTCTTAATTCGTTTCTTTAGTGGCTTAGGAGCATCAACCTTTGTACCATCACTAAATGTAGCAAAAGTTTTAATACCTAAATCTATACCTACTGAATTATCAGTTTTAGGTAAGATTTCTGGTTGTATTTCTACTACAAAACTCAAGAAATATCTATGAGCGGAATCTTTGATTACTGTTACTGATGATGGAGCAGTAGGTAATTCTCACAGGCGATACAATTTTCAGCTTTCCAATCTTGGCTAAATAAATTTTGTGTTGACCAACTTTAAATCCTCACGAGTGTAAACCTCGCAGTTTGCTTTGACTTTCTACTTTTAAATCGCGGAGCGTTGCGAGGAACGAAGCAATCTGGAGGTTTAACAGGTTTACCTTTTCTCTTGCCTTGAGTTGATTTAAAAAAGTTAGAGCAACGCCTGATTTAAATCATTCAAAGATTGCTGCAATGGTATATTAGAAACCTCTGACAACCATTCTCTGCATTCAGTCTTTTTAGCTTGAGTAATAAAAAGCTTTTGTAGTTCTGGATTAGTAGATTTCTTTTCTCCTGATTTATACCTATTTTGGCAGAAAGCTAGACTATCATTCACTCGCCACACGGACACAGCCAAATAGCTTGGCGCTCTCGGTATTTTTGTCCCGGGGTTGGATATATACGGTACTTAAATCTAGCTTTCATAACTTGACGCATCAAACTA
>NZ_JAAHHG010000323.1 GCF_010692555.1 Okeania sp. SIO3B5
TCAGGTAGTAATATCATGTCCGGTTGAATACTTACACTTTGGAGGAGGTAAGGCAGCTATGCTGGAGGCAGGAGGCAGAAGGAAAGAAAAGGTGAGAAGAGAAAAGGTTTTTTTATCACGCTATTATCCGGACATGATATAATAGAAAACCTCAATGTATCAGGCATGATGGCCGAGCCAAAGCTAGCTAAGGTTGTTGTGTCTATGGGTTTTTATGAGTTCCGTAGACAGTTAGATTACAAGTGTGAGCTATATGGTTCTCAACTAATCGTTGTTGATAGATGGTTTCCTAAATTTTAGCTGCGATTGCTCCGCAACGCTAGCGGGAACGAGATTTGTTTGCGTTTGCGTAGCATCCCGTAGGGAAGCATGACCTAGGAAATGCTAGTTTAAATCTAGCTATGGCGGTCAGTTCAACCGTGACAGCTTGTAGACTAGATAACGCCGACGTTACTGAGTGGGAAGCAGCAATGGAACAGATAATCATAAATTTCTATAGATTATCGTAGGTTTCTAAGAACGGCGCATTTGTGTCAACCCAAGGATGAAGAACTAGAAATTGCGGAATGTAGGTTGTAGCATTTTTTTGTCTCAAAAAGTGTCAGCTTTTTGGTGGCAAGAGCTGCATAAAGCTATTATTTTCAGACGGTTATGGCAGAACAATCTTGGGACAATTTTTCTGACTACCTCCTCTATAATTCCCATTTTTCCTGAATTCTGTTTGCGGAGTATGACCTAGGAAATTCTAAATTCAGAATTCTGACTCCTACCCCTACCACTCATACTTTATTCAGCAAACCCTAATTAGTAGCTTGCTCTACTCTCTGCTTTGCTATATCTAGATTATTTTGATACTCAAGGACTTTTGTTTGTGCTGTTTGGTAGTTTGGATCAGACTCTGGCACTTCTTTCATCAGTTCCACAGCTTTTTGCCAGTCATTAGCTACCGCGTTCCATTCAGATTTTGTTTGAGCAGTCCGGGCTTTTTCAGCAGCAGTTTGGGCACTTTTAACAGCAAAATACCAAGGATTTGTAACAGTAGCTTCAGGCTCAGTTTTTGGAGATGGTGAAGTTTCAGTATCTTCAGAAGATGTTTGTGGTTGAGGTGAGTCAGAGTCATTAGTTTCAGTGTTTTCTGGTTTTGACTCACTTAGGAAAGGTAAGGGAAATATTCCACTAAAGTGTAATGCTGCAAGGGCGGCTAATAGTACTAAAAAAATTACTAATGGTATTGCCAGAATGAGAGGAGTTTTCTTTTTTTGAGCTGGAGGTTGCTCTGATATTTCCTCTTCATATTCTTCATTTTCTTCATACTCAGTTTCTTCGTCATATTCTTCCTCCTCATAATAATCTTCGTCTGTTTCAGTTTCGTAGTCAGCTTCCACTTCTTCTCGATCTAACTCATCTATAGGTTGTATAGGTTGCTGAATATCTTCTAAGTCTGAGCCTTCTTCAAAGTCAGGTATATCGGATGTTGGTGGAGTACCTAAAATAATTTTATCTTCCCAGACTGGTTGTAGATCGCCAGTCTGAATACCATATACTTTGACTGTGTGGATTGATTCAACCCCCAGTTTAACGATTCCAGTTCTAATAAATTCAACAAGAGGAGCTTGTTGATTAGCAACTTGATCGGACTCGAGTGTAACTTCAAGACAATCATTGTCCCTCGTTACTTGGACGTTAATACCTTTTTTTTGTAGTGAGTGGTTAATAATTGAGGAGATAATTTTTGGATCTCCTTGTTTAGCAAGTTCCCGCAGATTATTTGATGCCATAAATAGCGCTCCTTTGGGCTGGAGGGCGAATAGTTGATTTACTTAAAATTATTTAATTATTATAGTGAATTACCAAAACCAAAACTTTTTGGCTTTGAGCTTACTGCTTTACAGAGTACCGCCTATACTAAGTTAACTTAATTGTCGGTCTTACGTTCTCTCTACAGATTTATATCTTAGTTGATAAATTCATCGACTTTACTCTATAAACTACAACCTTACTAGCACTAATTTTTACCTGTTTCTCTTTGAAAATATAGAAACTATCTAAGAATTAGTAAATGTAAGTTTTTAATGTTCCTGATTTTTCTACTTACTTTTTTCATAGTATGGGTCTTTATTAAAGCATTCGATAAATTTTGACATTTTTACAGCCAATTTTAAAATATTAAAAATCTTAACGGCAGTTTATTGTTTAACTGGGTTGGTCTAGCTACAAACTACCATGAGTTTTTCACATCCTCTAGATTTTCCTCCACAACTAATTAAATTAATCTCTATAGGCTGACCAACCGCTGATGATTTGCAGAATCAGAAAACCTACTACTTGGTCTATATATTAGCAGAAATCATCAATTTTTAACAAGATCGAATAATTAAAAATTGCTTCTTCTCTGTCTATACCTCCAGTTAAATTTATCATATTTATGATGTTTAATAGACATCTCCTCCAAAATAGGGATTAGGCAGTAGGGAGTAGGGAGTAAGGAGTACGCGGAAATAATTAATGAATATAGAGTACGATAATTAATTTGATTTTTTATTATTCGAGATGTCTAATAGAAACTCTGATTTTTTTACACTAAGTAAAATTATCTGAAAATTAGTAATCATTTTAGCTGATTATGGAATGCAAAACCTATGAATTTTATTAATTTTTAAGCATAGTGATTTTAGGAGGCATTCAAGATAAAAAGTTATACTAGCATTAATTGTTAAATATTTTCTAGGTTTTTTTCTGTTGGTAATTTAATGAATTTATATGTCCTGAATAAATATTTGCAACAATGATAATTATCGGGAGGAAAAACCTGAAAAAAAACTATATAAATTTACCGAAGAATTAATAATTAGGGTTTGCTGAAAAAGTCTTATGGGTAAGGGTAGGAGACAGGAGACAACCCACCCCTAACCCCTCCGGTGGAGGGGAAGACAGGAGACAGGAGTTAGGGGAATGAGCAAGGAGGTAGTAGGAAGAAGAATCAAGGAATTATTCTGCGCAACTATGTGCCTAAAATGCTAATTTTTTTAACCATTACAACCTAAAAGCTTGGACTTTTTTTAACTAAAAAATGCTAAAACCAACATAAGTCAATACTTTTAGATTTAATCAGCAAGCCCTAATTAAATAATTAAATAATTCAGAATTCAGGTTTAAAGCCTCCCCTTTCAAGGGGAAAAAAGCGGTCGAGGGATGGCGTTTTGCTCCGCAACATATAAAGCGGAGCGGCTCTGATAAGAGCGGGTTTCCTCGCCATATCCAATCGACCAAGAGAATAAATTTTTTCCTTTTAGTCAATCTTCTCCCTTTTAGGGCTATCCCTTATAAGGAACTCCTGAAAACCTTGTGTGGAGTAGGGGAGTAGGGGAGTAGGGAGCAGGGGAGAAGGGAGAAAGAATCAATTTAGATAGGAAAAACTACTTAAGTTATCAAGAAAAATCTACTTCTTAATACACTTTTTCTCTGGTAAAAATCTTTGAAAGGATACAACATAACTTGTATTTTTTGTCAAGCTTTATGTTAAGAAAGATGTTTATAAAGCATAGCTTTTAGGGAGAGGTAATTATCAATTATCAATTATCAATTATCAATTATCCATTATCAATTATCAATTATCAATTATCAATTATCAATTATCCATTAATGAATCAGACCGATAGGAATATTTGAATTATGGCCATAATGATTCCGGCCTCCTAAATTTTGATGCGCCACTACGATAGTTCTAAGATTTTTTACTTAAGAAATTTTTCTGAGAAAGCAACTGACAAAGTTCTATTACTTTAGTTTGTAGTGTAGATATTTGCTCTTTTCCTTCCTTGAGACTTACTTCTAACTCTAGTAATAAAGGTAAGGTTTTCTGTAATTGATTTAAGGACAAAGAATTAACCTCTTTTCGTAAAAAATATATCCTTTTAGGATTGCCTATTTCTGCAGCTTGAGCGATCGCTTTTTCATCTCGCTCCCCTGTATCTATCATTAGTTTTACCCAAAACCATATTCTAAATTGGCCTACTAGAGTAGCCACTATTCGTAATGGATGTTCGTTGTGGGCAATTAAATCTGCCACTAACTGCAAAGCTTTAACTGTATCACCTAAACGAATGGCTGTAGCTAACTTTAAACTACTTTGAGTCTGAGAACTCACCAGATTAGTAATTACTTCTAAGTCCACTACAGCATCTTGAGAAGCATATAATTGTAATTTAGTCAACTCACTATGAAGTTGTCGGCGATCGTTACCTAAAGCTTCTGCTAAAAAAGTAACCCCACTAGAATTAAGCTTAACTCCTACTTCCCGAGCAACTTCTTTAACTTGCTGCTCCAGTAACTCTGTTTTCCAAGGAGGAATAGGAGAAAAATCTCTAACCTCAGCCCATTTTTGGATCAATTTTGTGGACTTAAGTCTTTTATCAGGTTTATTGGGCGTAGTCAACAATAACACAGTAGTTTCAGGAATCTGAGGTAAAGTACGTTCCAAATTTTCCAATAGATTTTGTGAACAATGCTGAGTTATATTAGTATCGACTAGCCAGACAAAACGACTACCAGAACCAAAAGGAGGAGTCATGGCCTGATTCAATCCAGTTTGAACAGCATCTATTGCTGGCAAAATTTTGTCATAGTTAAAGCTAGCCCAATTAGGATCGAGGACAGATTCACGCAAAGCATTAGTTGCTAGCATCATTGAATATTCATCCTCGCCAAAGTATAGGTAAATTGGCATAAGAAGCTATTTTTTGATAAGGGGCGATTAAGATTGGACGATACATATCAGAACTACATTAACCGAGTAGCACAGACAACCTTGCTATCAAGTTACAAATCTCAGTTGGAATATATCCAACAGTCTCCGAAATTCACCAAACTGGATGGCCAAATTGAGCCTAAGAATTTTCCTGGCTATTCGGTGATTACTCCACCAGGGGAGGAAGACTCGCAAAACGTCAAGTTTTATGAGCATTTGCAACAATGTCAACAACAATTGGTAGAACTATTGGGAACTAATTTAATAATTCCCCTGCCTGGCAATAGTTTTCATTTAACCTTAGCTGATTTAATTTGGGAAAGTGCCTTTCTAGATGCTAGTCAAAGTAATCCTCAATTTGAAGAAAAACTACGCTCTTGTATTGCTGAAAGTCTTCAAGAGTTATCTATCGCTAAAAATGGCCATCAAGTACGTTGGCAAGTTTTAGGAATTATGGTAATGACTAGAGCTATTGGTGTTTGTCTAGTCCCAAAAGATGAAAGTTCTTACAATCAGGTTCTAGAACTACGTCGGTCAATTTATCAAAATCCTAATTTCATTGCTCTAGGTATCGAACAGCAATATCACTTTACTGCTCATGTTACTTTGGGGTACTTTGGGGAAATTCCATCAGATTTAGATATTGCTGCTGTGGGAGATAAGATTTCAGAATTAAATCATCAATGGTTGGAAAGCAATTCAGAAATGTTATTGCATCGCGGAGAACTCCGAAAGTTTGACAATATGCTACGGTATTATCGACAACCAGATTGGCCTCTTGTAGATTTGTAATTAAATCAGGCCATAAATCATACCTGGGAACATCTCTACCTCTATCTGAAATGGAGCGAGTGAGGACTCCCAGTGTAATCTCCAATTTACCAGGAGATGAATCGTGACCAAACAAACAAGCTAGTACTCCATTGAGATAGAATTATGATACAATGGGGACATGATAACACTAACCTATGAATTTAAGTTAATCCCTTCTCCAGAACAGATTGCCATCATAGAAGATATGCTGGCGGTCTGTAGGAAGGTGTGGAATTATGCCTTGAGAGAGCGAAAAGACTGGATTAACAGTAGGAAATGTGCAGTTAACTGTTGTTCATTACATCAAGAGTACATAATCCCTGGGGATGCACCTTACCCTAACTACAAAGTACAAGCAGCCAACTTAACAAAAGCAAAGAAAGCTAACCCAGAGCTGAAAAGAACAAATGCCCAAGTCTTACAGCAAGTCCTCAAGACTTTAGAAAGAGCATTTAATAACATGAAACAGCGGGGTTATGGCTTTCCTCGTTTTAAGAACAAGTACAGAATGCGGTCTTTTGTCTTCCCTCAGTTTAAGAGTAATCCCATCTCAAATGAGTATATAAAACTACCCCAAATTGGATTAGTTCGGATGAGATTATCTAGACCAATACCAGAAGGATTTAAACTGAAACAGGTTAGGGTTGTCAGACGAGCAAGTGGGTACTTTGCAATTGTTTCCTTGCAAAGTCCCGTCAGTGTTCCGGATACCCCTGCTTCTGGACATCCGTTAGGAATTGATATTGGACTTGATAAATTCTTAGCAACCTCTGATGGTGAATTGATTGAACGTCCAAAATTTTTAAGCCAACTACAAAGCAAGTTAAAATTACTGCAACGTAGATTAAAATTAAAATCTAAGGCTTCAGCAAATCGATATAAACTTAACCAAAAGATAGCAAGACTTCATCAAAAAATCTCAGACACCCGAAAAGACTTTCACTTTAAGCTAGCTCATAATTTATGTGACAAAGCAGGAATGATATTTGTGGAAGACCTAGACTTGAGAACCTGGGCCAAAGGAATGTTAAGTAAACATACTTTAGATGCAGGGTTCGGTCAGTTTTTCAAAATATTAGCTTGGGTATGCAGGAAACGAGGAGTTTATTTTGGCAAGGTAGACTACAGATATACAAGTCAAATTTGTCCGAATTGTGGAGCGCATACAGGTAAAAAAGATTTGTCTGAACGTATTCATAAATGTCCTGAATGTCACTACGAAATCAACCGGGATGTAGCAGCAGCAAAAGTGATTTGTCATCGAGGTGTCACTGCGGTCGGGCAGATCGTAGAACAAATTGACTGTGTAGGCGTACTGTCGGGGACTGGCAACAGTCTAGATAAGTGCCATTCAAGCAGTAAACCTAAATCGCGAGGTTTGGGTTTCTCCCGTTATAATCTTTGATTTAACGGGAGATGATGTCAAAAATTATTGTGAGTATAAATGTTATTGGCATAGGTTTAGATGGAGTTGTTGGACTAAATGAGTCAGTGCAGAAAATTATTGAAAAGGCGACTGTGTTAGTAGGAAGCGATCGCCATCTCCGTTATTTTCCAAATCATTCTGCCGAAATTATTGTACTGGAAGATATACTTGAGACAATTGTAGAAATACGAAAGTATTTAGATACCCCCAATAATTGTATTGTAGTTTTAGCTTCAGGAGACCCTTTATTTTTTGGTTTAGGGAGGTTATTAGTAGCACATTTTCCGCCAGAAAAATTAAGGTTTTATCCCCATCTGAGTTCGGTACAGTTAGCTTTTAGTCGCCTCAAAATTCCTTGGCAAGATGCTAAAATAATTAGCGTTCATGGTCGCTCAATGGATGAGTTGATTCAAGCACTACAGCAGGGAATTGAGAAAATAGCAGTCTTAACAGACCATACTCATACACCAAAGGCGATCGCTAGTTTGTTATTGAGTTTAGATTTACCAATTGACTATCATTTTTGGGTCTGTGAAAATATAGGTAGTGAGGATGAACGAGTTCAACAATGGTCTATAAGTGAAGCACAACAAGAAATATTTGCTCCGTTAAATGTAGTGGTATTATTACGTCAATCTAAAATAGCTAGTCAATCTATAGATTTAGCTAATTTGCCTTGGTTGGGGATATCAGATAATTATTTTTTTACTTACGACGATCGTCCAGGGTTAATGACGAAACGGGAAGTACGGGTGTTAATTTTGGCTGAGTTGGGTTTGCAACCAGGACAAATTATTTGGGATGTTGGTGCTGGTAGTGGTTCTGTTTCAGTTGAAATTGCTCGCCTTTTTAGTGATTCTACAGTATATGCCATTGAAAAAACTGCTGCTGGAACAAGTTTAATTGAAGAAAACTGCCGTCGCTTTCAGGTTAACAATGTAGTTTCTATTCATGGTAATGCTCCAGATATTTTGCATCACCTGCGCCCTCCCCATAGAATTTTTATTGGGGGCAGTAGTGGTAAACTCAGGAATATTCTGGGAGTTTGTGGGATGAGGATGCTACCTGGAGGAATTATAGTATTAGCGTTTACCAGTTTAGAAAATTTACATATTGCTTTAAGCTGGGTACAGGAAAGAAAAAAGAGCGATCGAAGTTGGAATTATCGTCTTTTGCAGGTACAGTTATCTCGTTCTATACCTATAGCTAATTTAACTCGCTTTACTCCACTCAATCCAGTGAATATTATGATTATTAGTAGGTAGGGAGTAGGGAGTAGGGGAGTGGGGGAGTGAGGGAGTGGGGGAGTGGGGGAGTGGGGGAGTAGGGGAGTGGAGGAGATTAAATATTGAAGTAATTATAGAATTATCAACATATACTATATAACCGGATTCTATATCAAAAGTCAAAACTCAAAAGTTAAAAGTAATATTTTTAGGACTCAAAACTTTAACTCTACAGTTTCACAGAAGTCAAAAGTCAAAAGTTAAAAGTTAAAAGTAATATTTTTAGGAGCGAAACTAAAGGTTAAAATTTGCTCCCTACTCCCTACTCCCTACTCCCTACTCCCCTACTCCCTACTCCCTACTCCCTACTCCCTACTCCCTTCTTACAAAAGTTAAAAGTAATATTTTTAGGAGCGAAACTAAAGGTTAAAATTTGCTCCCTACTCCCTACTCCCTACTCCCTACTCCCTTCTTACAAAAGTTAAAAGTAATATTTTTAGGAGCGAAACTAAAGGTTAAAATTTGCTCCCTACTCCCTACTCCCTACTCCCTACTCCCTTCTTACAAAAGTTAAAAGTAATATTTTTAGGAGCGAAACTAAAGGTTAAAACTTGATCCCTACTCCCCTACTCCCCTACTCCCTACTCTCTACTTACAGAGAATCAGTCAGAAAGCCACGCGGATTTATCCCGGGGTTGAATGACACAGAGGGGTTTTAACCCCGTGTTTTTGGGTATAATGACAACAAGCGAGTAGGAACAAGGTTGATAGTGTTGATCTGAAGCTAGTACAGGTGAAATTCCAGCCAGTAGGAAACTAACCGATTGATTCGGGTAAAGTTCCAGGGGACAGGCAAGCAACGCAGCTGAAGTAGCTATTTGAATCTGCCAGACTGGTATAGGCAACCACTCACGAAAGCGACGCGCGAAAGTAAGTGCAATGTAGGTGAAATATTCAGCCTATCTGAGCGTTTAGGGGGTTGCGTGACTACTCCCACTAGAAAAAGAGGCTAGTGACAGCTAGTAGTCGTTCAGAATCGTGGTTTTAACCCGATTTGGAACAACTGCTTAGAATCCCTCGTACTTTAGTCGAGGGAAAAGTCAAAAATGTTAAATTAATTTTGTACAGATATAGCAATGAGCGCTGGTATATTTACAAATTGCAGTAGGGGCCAAATAGCTAAAAGTCTTATATTTAGGACTTACGCATAAACGCTATTGGTAGGGTGTGTTAGCGCACTTAGTAACTGAGCGAGTCACTTTATATAGTGCCTTTGCGTAAGTCCTGTTATCGGCAATTTATTCCCCCAGATGAGCTGTTGCCTGCGCACAGCGCTATACTCAGACATTATCAAAAATTTATGACTAGCACAACTCCTACTCTTAGTCCTTTCTTAAGCAATAATTTTGCCCCTGTCAAAGAAGAAATAACTGCTGATAACCTCAAAGTTATTGGGGAACTACCCGCCGATCTTTCAGGAATGTTTGTTCGTAATGGCCCTAATCCCCAATTTTCTCCTATTGGTCAATATCATTGGTTTGATGGTGATGGAATGTTACATGGACTGAGAATTAATAATGGTAAAGCATCCTATCGCAACCGCTATGTAAGAACAAACAAATTTCAAATAGAAAATCAGGAAGGCAAGGCCGTCTGGACAGGATTATTAGAGCCACCCCAACAGGATAATCCCCATGGTACAGATACAAATAGAGCTAATACAGCTCTGGTATATCATGCTGGTCATTTCTTAGCTCTCAGAGAAGGTGGTATGCCCTATGAACTTAAATTACCCGATCTGACTACTATTGGCAAACATACTTTTAACAACAAACTTCAATCTTCTTTTACTGCTCATCCTAAAGTTGATGCAGTAACAGGGGAAATGATGTTTATTAGCTACTCAATGCCTCAACCTCCATATTTGCAATATGGCATTATTTCTCCAAGTGGGGAGTTGTTGCGAACAATACCTATTGATTTGCCAGTGGGAGTAATGATGCACGATTTTGCGATTACGGAAAACTATACTATATTTTTTGATTTGCCGATGAACTTTCGCCCAGAAAGAGTTGAAAAAGGTCAATTTCCTATCGCATTTGAGTCAGAGACACCCAGTCGCTTTGGTATTATTCCACGTCATGGGGATAATACTGAGGTGTGTTGGTTTGAAACTCCAGCTTGCTTTATTTACCATACTCTTAATGCTTATGAAGAGGGGGATGAGGTTGTATTGGTTGCTTGTCGGATGAGTGCAACTAATGTTTTTGTGACTAATGAAGGCGATCGCGATCCTCAAGGGGATATTCCGTATCTATATCGTTGGCGGTTTAACCTGAAAACTGGAGTAGTGAAGGAAGAAAAGCTAGATGAAGTGCCTTCAGAGTTTCCTCGGGTGAATGATGAATTAGTAGGGCGAAAAACTCGGTATGGTTATTTGGGAAGGATGGTATCGGGAGATTTGCCATTGTTTGATGGGTTGATAAAATATGACTTGGATACAGGAAAGTCGGATACTTATGAGTTTGGTAAAGGGCGTTATGGTGGCGAGGCGGTATTTGCACCTCGACTTAATGCTAGTAGTGAAGATGATGGTTGGTTAGTGACTTTTGTTTATGACGAAAATACTCAGACTTCTGAGTTGGTGGTAGTGAATGCTCAGGATATTAGTGGGGAAATTGTAGCGCGGGTGATGTTACCTCAAAGGGTTCCTTATGGTTTTCATGGTAGTTGGGTATCTGAGATGCAGTTGATAGCTAATAAACATCTCCTCCAAAAGAGGGAGTAGGCAGTAGGCAGTAGGCAGTAGGGAATCCACCCCTCGCCCCTCCCCCTCCCAGGAGGGGAATATAGCAATGAGCGCTCAGATATTTACAAGGCCCAGCTCAAAGTGCATTCTAGAAAAGGTGTACAAAAAATAATGTGTAAATATGCCAGCGCACATTGCTATAATTGATAATTTCTGTATGAGAATTGATTTTATTTTTGGTTTTTGGAGATGTCTAATATCATGTCCGGTAGCATCGGAGCGTGTATAAAATAAAGGTGACACTCTTGAGAAAACCTTCTGCCTCCTGCCTCCTGCCTCCTGCCTTCGGACAACCATTGTCTAATTATTCAACCGGACATG
>NZ_JAAHHG010000324.1 GCF_010692555.1 Okeania sp. SIO3B5
TGTTGTTATTAACAAAGTGACATACTCCCACACTAACCATTCGGTACAGTGTGGGCTTCTCGCTTCGCAGTCCTGCCATTGCATCGGACTCCACGAGCTTTAAGAACGGGATGCCCCGCCGCCCTTTTTGCAGAGTGAAAAACTACGCACCTAGTTCCGCAATAAGATTTTACGCTCCCAACGGATTACTAGGATTTATGGGATACAACCCCATATCCTATTTAATTTTCATGGTTCATCGCTGGTGGTTGTTAGCTCTTATTTCCAGCTTGGTACTACTATAACATAAAATTTGTAAATGAATGGGACATCGAGTCCCATTTATTTACCGCCGATTCATCTCACATCAAATTGAAAATTATGGTGTGAGGCTTCTCGACGGTTTAACTAAAAAAAATTGAAACAGAATTATTTGACCGAGATTATATTTTAGCGATTAAGGCTTACCAAGAACGTTTACCAGTATCTTGTTCGGGAGATTTGGTTAAAGAAAATAATAGTTTTGTGTTGAAAAATATCAGTGATTTTCAGCTTTTAAGTCTCTAGTAAAATAAGTCAGAAAGAAAAGTAGAGTGTGATTTACAGCAAATTCCTCCCATAAGAAGTACAGATATTAATAATTAAATCTTCCCAGTCCGAGCATCTTGCTCGCGTGATTGTACCTCACCAAACGCATGATTGTACCTCACCAAACGTATGATTGTACCTCACCAAAGTGGAATACGCTGTAAGTAGAAAGTTAAACTGTAGAATTAGGAGAATTTGAAGATGGCTTTAACAATTTCCGATGAAGGTTTGGAAAATATTCAGCTCTCAAGTGAGATTCGAGAAAAGGCTTTACAAAAAGCGAAAGAAGGATATGTAATGGCTTTATTAGAAATTGGAGAAATTAGCAGTGGTAGAGCTGCAAAAATTTTAGGTGTTTCTCGGATTAAAATGATATAAATGATGAATAAATGGGGAATTTCTATTTTTGATGAAGAGCAGAATTTGGAGGAATTACGTCAAGAAGTGGAACAAGCAAAATTGATTTTAAATCAGCATAATTCTTAAATGATTATTGTTTCTGATACTACCCAAACTATAGCAATTCTTTAACCTATGAAGTACAGTTTTATATCCCCCCTAACCCCCCTTAATAAGGGCAGGGCTGTTTCATTCTCGATAGACACGGGGACACGGAGACACACCAGACACGGGGATGGAGGTTTTTAAGCGGCGTTGAACCAAATATTCTCTCAGAGCTTAAAGACGCGTACTTTGCTGAAAAATCGGCAAATTTTGGCAAATTTCACTGTTCCACTATTCCCATTACTCCCATTCTCCCGCGCATTCTTAATTACAATACTTTAAAACAGCCCTGCCCTTAATAAGGGGGGAACCTTCAAAGTCCCCCTTAGAAAGGGGGATTTAGGGGGATTGTAAATCTACCTCATAACTATGGGAATTTCTATAATTTTTTTTCAATCCTTTCCTATTCCCTCTTCCTTCCAAAATTACTGAATTAATTTCTCCCAAGCCTGCTATAAAATCTCTGCAGTTTAACAAGGGGGGAGCCTTCAAAGTCCCCCTTAGAAAGGGGGATTTAGGGGGATCGTAAATCTACCTCATAACTATTGGAATTTCTATAATTTTTTTTCAATCCTTCCCTCTTCCTTCCTCCTTCCAAACTACCGAACCAATTTCTCCCAAGCTTCCCATAAAATCTCTGCCCTTTCCACCGGACTTTTTGGCAAATATTCCCTCGCCTTTTCCAAACACATCTGTGCTTTTTGCTCATCTCCAGACTTCTTAATTGCCAAACTCAACCATAACCAAACCATCGGTTGATTCCCCTCAATATCCAAAGACTTAAAATAACTTTCCACAGCCTTTTCATATCTTTGCAATTGATAAAATAACACCCCCAAACTCCGCCACCCTTGCCAATGATTAGGTTGCAATTTCACAGTCTTTTGATAACAAAAAATCGCCTCTTCATAACGCTTCAACTGATAACAAACCTCAGCCTTCTTATACCAAGCATCGTAATTATTTGGTCGAATAGAAATAGCACGATCATAAGAAGCGATCGCTGCCTCAGTTTTCCCAAATTCTTGCATAATTCGACCTTTAATAACTTGTGGAATTCCCCCAAGCATTTTTGTTAACAAAGAAGGATTATTTCCTATTGTTTGAGAATTTGAAGAGACAAAACTTTTCTGATATTTTACAGACTCTAATTCTTTTAAAACCTCCTCTACAGACTGATACCTTTGATTAATATTCGGAGCCAAAAGCTTATCAATAATTATCCCCAATTCTTCACTAATAGGAGACTGTAAATATTGTCGCCAAACCCACTTACCCTCAACCACATCAAATAACTCAAAAGGCGCTACTTGAGTCAACAAATATATACAAGTAACCCCCAAATTATAAAGGTCACTGGCAGGAACCGCCTTCCCCGCCAACTGTTCCGGAGCAACATATCCCGCACTACCAATCATCGTTCCAGTTTGGCCAAGAGAAGATTCCGTAATTACCTTACTAGCTCCAAAATCCACCAACACCAACTGGCCTTTAATTTCCCCTCCACCATCAGGAAGCGTAATAGAATTGCGCCGAATAATATTTTCAGGCTTAATATCCCGATGAATCACCTGCCGTTCGTGGACAAATTCCAACACAGGCAACAAATCCCAAAGTAACTCCTGAATCTGATTTTCTGTAAAAGCTCCATTAGTCACTAACTCCTGCTCTAAATTTTGCCCATCAATAAATTCTTGAATGAGATATTGTTGCTCACCTTGTTGAAAATGAGCCATTAATTCTGGGATTTGAGGATGTTGACCCAACTCATCAAGTCTGATGGCCTCCCGACCAAACAACTCAGCAGCTTTTTCCGCATTAGTACTATTTTGAGGAAAAAATTGTTTAATCACACACCGGGGTCGAGAAGGTTTATACTCATCCACAGCCAGAAAAGTTTTGCCAAAGCCACCTTGACCGATAGGTTTAATAGTACGGTAGCGATCGCCTAAAAGTAATTTAGCTCCGCAGCTCTGACAAAATCGATGACCGGAAGGATTATATGGCTTTTGGCATTCAGAGTTAAGACAGTAGCTCATGCTTATTTTTAACTTGAAAATTTCTTTCCAAGGAGAGGTCATTATTAATTATTAGAGGTAATTATTAATTGTTGAATCCTACCTCCTCGCTCCCAAGCCATTTCTCCTGTCTCCTGTCTCCTGTCTCCTGTCTCCTGTTTCCTGACTCCTGACTCCTGACTCCTGACTCCTCCGTTCTATCAGAGCTCAGATTCGAGAACCGAAGAAGGGATAGGTACCTCTTCAACAGTTGGATGTTTTTCAATAGTTAAAGTTGATTGTTGAGAACCAGATAGTCGCTTGAGAAGCTTAGGTTTAGGATCATGTAACAAATAAATAATCTGATCGCCTGGTTGCCAATTTTCCGTTGCAGATAAAACTTGAAGACTTCCTTGCCTTTCAATCAAAAGTGGCATTAACTCCCCTGCTCGAATAAGTGCCTTAAGGTGAGTCTTTTGAAACTCAAACCCCAATTGCTTAAGAACTGTTTCCCCTAATTTCACTTCTCTGTCAGAGAGATATTTATTCCAACTTTTGATATTTA
The DNA here is from genome assembly GCF_010692555.1 of Okeania sp. SIO3B5. Classification (GTDB taxonomy): domain Bacteria; phylum Cyanobacteriota; class Cyanobacteriia; order Cyanobacteriales; family Microcoleaceae; genus Okeania. Next base: position 3,634 of record NZ_JAAHHG010000324.1, read on the forward strand.
ACTCTGAAGTAAACGCTTGTTGAACCTTCTCTTTACCATTTTGACTTTTATTCTGAGGACTTTTCGGATAAATAGCTAATACTCTTGGTGGCTTAAATTCTTCTCCTGCTCTTTGAGCCAAAACTAAATTTACCTCTTCATTCTTAGTCATTGCTAAGAAAGTTCCTACTGATTCTAAACCAGCCTCTTCTAAGACATTAGTATCAAAAGCACTACTCTTATATACTTGTAAACCTTCCTTTTCTGCCTGCTGACAAGCTTCCTCATCCGTATCTATCAATACCACTGATTCACCCCTGTCCTTAAATATACGTCCAATTAATCGCGACAGAGGATTTGAACCCACAATCACAGCACCAGTAGCAGCACTAGAAGTAATTCCCAAAAATTGAGCCACGAATCTTGCCGTCAGTCCTTGACTAAATACCGTCATAATAATAGTCAAGAATACCAAAGCCTTAATAGAGTCACCACCATTTAGACCTTTCTGAGTTAACAAAATAGCAAATAAGGAAGAAACTGAAGCTGAAACTATTCCTCTGGGAGCAACCCAACTAACAAATACCTTTTGTCGCCAATTCAGCCTACTATTCCAAGTACAGATTAATACGTTGAGAGGGCGGACCAGAAACATCAAGCTCAAAACTGTAAATACACTTCCCCAACCTAGAGCAACAATACTTGCTAAAGATAGGTCTGCTGCTAGTAAAATAAACAACACTGAAACGGCCAACATTGTTAGTTGTCCTTTAAACCGCCTTAATAATCGTAACTCTGGTATTTCGGCTGCCCCAACCACAATTCCAGCTACTACTGTGGCCATCAATCCTGATTCACTGCGGACTTCTTCTGCTAGACCAAACATTCCCCAAAGAGCTGCCAAAACTACCAGATTTGCTAATTCTTCAGAAAGAAACCTTGCTCTTTTGAGGGCAAATTCTAAAATCCAGCCTCCTGCTGCACCAATTATAGTCCCCATTCCTAAACGCACAACTAGGTCCCTAAATAATCCTAGAGGATCAGCACCTTCATTTAAAACTATGTTGAGTACCAATACCGCCAGAATTGCTCCTACAGGATCGATGAGGACTCCTTCTCCTTCCAATACGGTAGCTACCTGTCGGTCTACTGAAACCTGTTTGAGCAGTGGCCCTACTACTGTTGGCCCTGTAACTACTACTAAGGAGGCATAAAGGAATGCGATCGGCCAGGGAAACTCACCTAACCAGTGAGCGGCCATACCACCACCAATTAAGGTTATTAGTGTACCTATAGTTACTAAGTTGCGGATACTACCGGAAACTTTTCCTAAGTCTCTAAGTTCCAAATTCAAGCCCCCTTCAAATAGAATGAGGGCTACAAATAAGGATACTACGACTTCTAGACCATTTCCTAGTAGGTTTGGATGTACCACTCCCAGAACATCTTTGCCGACTAAAATACCAAACAGTAGTAAAAAGACTATCGCAGGTACTTTCAGGTAGGCGGCCAGAACTTGGGCTCCAATACCACTGATTACAGTCAGGATGATCAGTAAAGTTATGTCAAATGGTATTTCCATAAATGTTATCTTTAATTCCCAGGCTTACCAGCTTTTTTTCTTCAGCTTCAGGTTTTGATTCTGAAATTATGTGTTTTAATTTTTTTTGCTGGTTAGTTTTTCTGTATTTTATTCTTTATTTTAGCTGTGAAATTATTATTTAGAAGGATTGATTGTTTATTTAAAATCCGGTGAATTTTAGGAATTATCTGAGTAAAACAATTGAATCACAAAGTTTCTGATTTTTTTATTCCCTAATTAATTTGTGTGTAAATTTTATCATCTAAATATTTGCCCATAATTCTTTTGAAACAGAGAAATCCCTTTCGTATTATAACTACTCTTAACCAAAGTGCAAATATGGCTATTTTTGACTTTTACCGGAAAGTAGAGGTAGGTGCTTGCCCCTTTAGGGGCAGGGTCAATTTATTGTCATTAGAGAAAAATTGATGGGGGGATAGGGAGATGGGGAGATGGGGAGATGGGGAGATGGGGAGATGGGGAGATGGGGAGATGGGGAGATGGGGAGATGGGGAGATTTGCACAATTAAATGTATTTCTTATGAATATTCTAGGCGCGACAAAGAATTAGCCCTGCCTTTTAACCCACATTCCGCACCACAAAATGTAGCATAAAAATCTAAGTCAAAAGTCAAAAGTCAAAAGTCAAAAGTTAAAAGTAAGAAGAAAATTATAGTGATCAGTAGGAATTAACAATTCAATAAGTATTTGACTCTTGATCGAGGTATCGGAATTTTATACTAATTTTTATGTTACAAATTGAAGTGCGGAATGTAGGTTTTAAGGCGAAATATTTTTGGAGCCTTGCTCAAATTCTCATTACAAAAATAACTTCAGTAGGGGCAAATGGCCATTCACCCCTACTGACTTCTAATATCATGCCCGGTAGCATCGTTTGTCTATAAAATTTAAGGTGACACTCTTGAGAAAACCTTCTGCCTCCTGCCTCCTGCCTCCTGCCTCTTGCCTTCCTTCCAACAAAGTCTAACTATTCAACCGGACATGATATAACTTCGCTAAGAAACTGTCATACAAACTCTAAAAAAAACCTAAAAAGCGTCGGGAGGAAGTACGCAGCGCCAGTTTTAATGGCTGGTTGAATAACGACACGCGGGTAATAAAGCGAAGTAAAAATCTGCTATACTAGAGGAATAAGGAACAAGGTTTGTCGCCATGACATGACCGCGCTTTGCGGTGAAATTCCGGTGGACAGGAGACGGGGAATTAACTTCCTACGACGGCTGTTAGCTCCGCATTCGGCACCGAAAAGCAAGTAGGCAGCTAGAGCAGCGAGAAGATTGCTCCAACCAGTGCGAGTAAAACCACTCGTGAAAGCTAACAAAAAAAGTAAACTCACAGCTAGATTTCGGTCTATGCCGAGGAGTTTAGGAGTCTGCCCTTCAGGCTTTAAGCAAATGTGGATTTATGAGGGGCTGCGTGCGGAAGTAAATTCCGCACTTTAAACGCCCTGTCCCATTTGCGGTGGACTAACCACAGAATCCAGGGTGTTTCAACCCCTAGAGATGTCAATCGTGCATAACACAATCAGCAATTGCACAAACTAATTTGTGGTTTTTCAAGAATGCTTTGATGGATAAATTTTCTATCTTTGCAATGTAAGCATTCAGCAGGAAATGCTTACTTTACAATTATGATTTCCTCACGAATTTTGACTCCTGACTCCTAGTCTCATACTACATTCTGAAGTGCGGAATGTAGGAAATGAGATTAGCATATCTGGAGTTAGTTGCCTATTTTGCTGACGCAAGGCTGCATATTTTATCTTATGGAGCAAAACATTGAGGATCGCCTACCATAGTCTGTAACATTATTCTCAAGAGCAGGCGTCTTCTCGGTGGAAACGCCATCTACATTAATTTACATAAACTCGGTTTTTTGTTTGATTCGCATTCCACAGGAAACCAATAACCTTTTTACTGATTGCAAGTTGATGAGGAGTTAATCACTTTTTTTACTCTTCTATAAAATTTAACATTAGTCAATTGAGTTCCCCTCAACCATTTAACTCTTTTCTGATGTCTCAAATTTAAATGCTATACATAAAAGCTTTTTTAGTTCAATTAATTTAGTTGAATGCAGCTACTAAAATACTTAAAATAAATGACTATGTTCTCTATCTAGACATTCTTCTCCTTGCCAGACTCTACCAGTATGTTCACATTCTTCTTTAGTTTTAAGCCAAGGAATTTCTGCTGGAGATATCGAAGGAATTTCCGTAGGATATATAGGTTTATTAGCTACAACCCATTTATCATACAAATGATATGCAATAGCTCCAGTTAAAAATAGAGCATCTCCACATATGACTGTAAATATTAATGTTTTTAATACTAATTTCTTGGTTTTACTCTTTTTACGCTCACGCTCAAAAGTAGAATAAGAACCCTGAATTAAATTACTTTGTCTTAACATAAGCCCTCCCGTATATCAAAAGTAAGCATATATGTAGTAAGCCTTAATTAGCCCACTTACTCTCTATTCAAAAAAAAAATAGAGTAGGAATTATTCATCCTTTAGTGATTTACATTACAACAAATAAATAGTAATGGAAAATTTACTTGAACTGCAAGTACTTCTACTGAACTTCATCAAAGCTTCACAATTAACTACAATCTCAAAATTATTGTTATTTCTAGAATGTGTGCAACACATTATTGTTAATACAATATTTGTTGATGAAAAAAACCTTTTACCATGAAAAATTGTCAATCATGTGGTTTATTGAATTATATTAATACTGCTAATTTAATGAGCGATAGACATATAGATGATTTGATTTTATTACTATGTACAATTTTACTATTTTCTTGAGGGTATAAAATCTTTTGTCACCACAAGCATCAAAAAGAAAATTGATAATCCTTCACTGAAATCATTTGTAGTAATTTTTAAGTAAAAAAAATGAAGTAACAAAAATATATTTTAGGTATCTTTAGGTATCTTCGATCGCTATAGCTATTTCTCTTTGGGGGTTTGAGCCTTAAATAGCAGTTATAATTTATGAAGTTTTTGTAAAGTAGTAGAACATTGAATCACTTCATCAAAACTTCATAAAACTCTGATTTTATTGGCCTAATTCTTGAATATACTTAAAGTCAAAGTTACACTATGGCAAAATCCAGAACAAGTATAAAATTAACTTTCGTTATCTATAGTTAATTTTCGTTATCTATAGTTAATTTTCATGTTTTAGACAGCCAATTAATGTAGAAAAACGAACTTTCTTTCTAGGTGCTAAAATTTTCTGTTCCTTGATAGATAAATTGGGAAAAGTTGATTTTTGCTTTCTCTTTTATTATCTCAAGGCCAAGACCAGCAATTTCTAAACCACCTGTAAAGTACACCAGCTTGAGCTTGATTGGCAATACAAAGAGCAATACAACCAGTTCTGATAGTAGCGAGTGTAATTTGCTTGAGGTAGTTAGTAATCATTGTTTAAATTTCCTAAAGTTGCTTAAATCTCCTAAGTAAGTTATCGGTTATTGTCTTAACAGTCTTTGCTTGTTTTGACATCCTTATTATTACTGAAGATTTATGAGGTTACTAGGTAGAAAATACGGAACTTTTTGCTTTATAAAAGCTTTGTGACATCAGTGTAAATACTTACATTAAGTCTGGATAACTGGACTTTTGGAAAAAACTTATCCTCTTACAGCAGTTTTCATTTGAGTAAACCACTGTAGGGACGTTCCATGGAATGTCCCTACAAGGTTTTGTTTGTGAAGATGTGGTTCATCGACTTGAAAAGCGCTGTAATATCATGTCCGGTTGAATACTTACACTTTGGAGGAGGTAAGGCAGCTATGCTGGAGGCAGGAGGCAGAAGGAAAGAAGAGGTTAGAAGGGGAAAGGTTTTTTATCACTGATTATCCGGACATGGTATAAAACAGGGCAAATATACTTAGGGTTTGCGCTCAAAAGTCTTTTTGCTAAGACAGGGAGTAGGGAGTAGGGAGTAGTGAAGAGTCAAGAGGAATCAGGGGTTGTAGAAAACATACAAAGGAAAAATTATTCCAGGCCCAAGTCTACCCAATTCTTACCCAAATACTCAATTTTTGAGCATTCTTAGGGGAAAACAGGGGTACTTTTTCACTACCTAAAAAGCCTAAAACCTTTATCTATGAAAACTTTTATATTTAATCAGCAAGCCCTACTTATTACCTTAGTTACAGTCTTCTATTTTGAAAAGCTAGAATCCAATTGTCTCAAAAATTAGACATTCTTTGAAAAGTGCCTATAGCAAACCTGATTTAGTATGAATACATAGAAAAATCTTCTAAAGGTTAATAGTAAATTTATGGATGAACAAGATTATTTAGATTTCTTGATGGAGGTATTTGAGGCGATCGCCGACAGCAATGGCGACTCCAAAAAAGTAGTCTACCAACTTTTACAAGCTAACCTAGACAAACTAGACAATAACTTTGCTCAGTTCCTACAAACCTGGGCAACAGCTAAATTCTCAGAAGTAACAACAGAGGAAGCAAAATCTATTGCCAATACTATTTGGGATTTCAGCTACTACCTCCATGAGTTCCCACTTGGCAAAAAAGCAAATAACATGGAAATTAGGATTGCTGGTTACGAAGCGGTGTTAAAAGTTTTTACCCGTGAGAGTCACCAGGAAAATTGGGCAGCTATTCAAAATAATCTAGGTAATGCCTACCTTTACAGAATCAGAGGTGACATTGCACAGAATATAGAAGATGCTATTGCTGCATATCATCTGGCTTTGGAAGTTCGTACCAAACAAGACTTCCCCATCAATTGGGCAATGACTCAAAACAATCTAGCTATTGCCTACAGTGACAGAATCAGAGGTGACATTGCACAGAATCTGGAAGATGCTATTGCTGCATATCATCTGGCATTAGAAGTTCGTACCAAACAAGACTTCCCCATCAATTGGGCAACGACTCAAAACAATCTAGCCACTGCCTACCTTTACAGAATCAGAGGTGACATTGCACAGAATATAGAAGATGCTATAGCTGCAGATCATCTGGCATTGGAAGTTTACACCAAACAAGACTTCCCCATGGATTGGGCAATGACTCAAAACAATCTAGCTCTTGCCTACAGTAAAAGAATCAGAGGTGACATTGCACAGAATATAGAAGATGCTATTGCTGCATATCTTCTGGCTTTGGAAGTTCGTACCAAACAAGACTTCCCCATGGATTGGGCAATGACTCAAAACAATCTAGCCATTGCCTACAGAAACAGAATCAGAGGTGACATTGCACAGAATATAGAAGATGCTATTGCTGCATATCATCTGGCTTTGGAAGTTTATACCAAACAAGACTTCCCCATCAATTGGGCAATGACTCAATACAATCTAGCCATTGCCTACAGTGACAGAATCAGTAGCAATGGCGTACAGAATCTGGAAAATATCATTAAAACTTACCAATCAGAAAATCTAGAATTGGCGATCGCTGCCTATCAAAATGCTTCAGAAATCTACACCCGTGAAGCTTTTCCTGAAGATTGGGCAGAAATTCAACATAATATCAGCAAGCCCTAATTAACTGCATATTCTGTAAATTTTCTTTTAAAAGGAGAATGAAAACCAATAACAATATCATGTTTTGGCACTCCCAAGTTTACCAGTTATTCAGCAATCTCTATTTCTGTTGTATTGTGCTGAATCCAAATTTTCCCATCTTTGATATCTAAGTGTAAAGTACATCCATAGACCAGAACTTTATTTTGCCAACCCATATTTACAATTTGATAGTGATGATTTGTGGTATCGCAAACAAATTGTCATTCTATGTCTTGATTAAGGGATTTATAGCTAGCGTATTCTTGCAAAAGTTGTTGAATTAAATGGCTATATCTCTCTACATTATCCATTGTTTAATTACCTCCAATGATTGATTGATAATTTAATTATATTGGCGAGCTAGAAGCTCGCACTGGATAATCTAAATTATCCATTGTTGAATTATCTCCGATGTTGGTTCATAATATCAAATCCGTTTAATTGGACATAAAAAAATTCTTCAATCGTCATAACTACGCTCATCTTTGTAATTCTTTCTCCTCCTGACTCCTGACTCCTGACTCCTGACTCCTCCTTACTTAACCATTCTATGGCTGAG
>NZ_JAAHHG010000325.1 GCF_010692555.1 Okeania sp. SIO3B5
GTAATTTTAGGTCTGGAAAAAGTGCGAGGTTTTAGGTGGTAATGGTTCAAAAATTCAGGATTTTGCTCAAGAGTTGGGCAGAACAATCTTGGGACAAAACGCCCGCTCCTACCTCCTCCAAATTCCCCGTTCCTCCTTTCCCCCTCCTGGGAGGGGGAGGGGCGAGGGGTGGGTTGTCTCCTGTCTCCTACCTTCACCCATAAGACTTTTTGAGCAAACCCTAAGTAGGTTGTGTCATAGTACGCTGACCATTTCTAGAGTCATTTTTTGATAATATAATAATTGTAAGTTATAGCTATTACTCCATAGCAGAAATATATAAATATCTCTAAGAAATTATCTAACAAAAAATGGCAAATAAAGAATATCTAGCCCTACTTAATCGGGGTATAATTTCATGGAATGAATGGAGACATAAAAATCTACACATACAACCAGACCTTACTAATGCCAACCTCAGAAATATTAACCTGCAAAATATTAATTTCCAAGGAGTAAATTTAACAGAGGCTAATCTCTGTTTAACTCAATTAAAAAAAGCTAACTGTAGTGGTGCTAATTTAACTTCAGCTCAACTAATTCATGCTAACCTTACTTCTATTAATCTTCAGGGAGCTAACTTAAGATATACTAATTTAATTTCTGCCGATCTCAGACAGGCTAACTTAATAGATGCTGATTTAGTGAATGCAAACTTGATTGGAACTGATTTACAAAATGTTATTTGTCGATATGCTGACGCTACTTCAGCAGACCTGAGAAGAAGCAACCTAGCAAGAGCAAATTTAATCGAAACTAACTTCAGTTATGCTAATCTTAGTCATGCTAATCTCCATAAAGCTGAATTGATTGGGGCTTATTTTTATCAGGCTAATTTAGACAAAACTAATCTGATTGAAGCTCATCTTAGTGGAATTCATCTATCAAATGCTTCTTTAAAGGAAGCAAATCTTTATAAAGCAGATTTGAGGTTTGCAAACCTCAAAAAAGTTAATTTGCTAGATGCAAATTTGAAGGGGGTTTATTTCCGAGGAACTAATCTAAGTAAAGCTATCTTAATTAGAGCTGATTTGAGAGGTGCTGATTTGAGAGGTGCTAACCTAAATAAAGCTAATCTTACGGATGCTTTGATTAATGATATTAACCTTTCTGAGGCTAATCTTCAGGAAACAATTATGCCTAATGGTAAAGTTAATTATCAAGATTAACCTTGATATTTTTAGTTTTTTAACTATATACTACAACAGTATAAGTACTATTTATTTTTGAGAACTGAGTGCTAATAACTAATTACAATATTATTCGCTAGGACCTTCTAGTATTTCTTGTACTTCATTGTTAGTTTTGCCTAAAATTCTTGCTATAGGTCCTACTAAGTTTGTATCCACTGCCTTGCCTGCGTAAATATCCTTGAGCTGTTCGGGAGAGATTTTATGAATATCACAGAATTTAATAAATTCATGGCCACTAACTTGTAATTGTTCTTGCCTTTCTCGCAGCAACAGGGCAACCGCTCTTGGTCCATATTTAGGTCGTTCGGCCAGAGCTATATACTTCTGCATTAAGTCATTGACTCTGCTTCTTTTTCCTCCCACCCGTCGCAGTAAATCTAAGCAAGCTAGTCTCAAAGCTTTGCGTAGTCTTTCCTGCTCATTCATAACTTCTAGAATTTCTTCGGCATATTCAGGTTTACAAATGCCCACTAACTCTCCATCATTTAAAATTGGTACATAGAAACCCATTCCACATTCCCAAGATAATTCTTCATTTGTAGCCATGCCCAAGCCTCCTGCTTTTCTTTAATTTCCTAGAATTTAGATTGACATCCTCTTCCGTTACGAAGATTATAACGGGAGATTCCCAAACCTCACGATTTAGGTTTACTGCTTGAGTGGCACTTATCTAGATTGAAAACAACCCCCGACAGTACCCCTACACAGTCAATTTGCTCCACTATCTGCCCGACTGTAGTGACACCTCGATGGCAAATCACTTTTGCTGCTGCTACATCACGGTTTATTTCGTATTGGCATTCAGGACATTTATGTTTGCGTTCAGACAGATCTTTTTTACCTTTATGCGCTCTACAATTCGGACAAATTTGACTGGTATATCTGTAGTCTACCTTGCCGAAATAAATCCCTCGTTTCCTGCATACCCAAGCCAAAATATTGAAGAATTGACCGAACCCTGCATCTAAAGTATATTTTCCTAAAATTCCTTTGGCCCAGGTTCTCAAGTCTAAGTTTTCAACGAATATCATCCCCCCCTTGGTCGCACAAATGATAAGCTAGTTGAAAGTGAAAGTCTTTTCGGGTGTCTGAGATTTTTTGATGAAGTCTGGCTATCTTCTGGTTAAGTTTATGTCGATTTGCTGAACTGGATGATTTTAACTTTAATCTACGTTTCATTGACTACTCCCCGGACTTAAGTCACGGGGATTCTAAGTTGATACTACGCAACAGGATAAATCCATGTTGCTTCGTTTTTTCTTAGCTGAAATACACTCTCTGGGGACAATTTCATTGTGCCCCTACACAGTCGGCTTAAGTAGGGGCGATTCGCGAATCGCCCCTACTGCTTTGCGGCTTACTTTTGCGATTATATTTGCAGCCCCGTTACAGTCTGCATTAATTAACCAATTATTACTACTTCTATACAAACCACGCTTTATTCTTTTTCCTGTTAGTGAATTTGTGAGACTGTTCGCACAAGAATGTTAAAATGGGAATTAATTCAGGATTTTTACCTACTAAAACTTGCTGACAACAGTACATTTGAAACGGGCAGGCTGAAAAGTTATTCTAGGTAATAATATCACAGGACAACTAAAGTTGTCTAGTCTAAAGGATTCGCTTGTTTTCATCCCCCGGTTAAAACACGGGGGCCTTCAACGTCGCTTTTCGGTAATTAACAATATAATTGAGCATTTATGCTTAATATTTTCCCAAAAATTTGACTCTTAAGAAAGGTTAATGAAGATAATTTATACAATATAAATACTTAGCAAAGACAGTATCTTTATACTACTTTTAATGTTACAAATTGACGTGCGGGATGTGGATTATATCATAATTCTATCTGAATGGAGTGCTTATTATTTGTTTAGTCACGATTCATCTCCCGGTAAATCGGAGATTATACCGGGAGTCCTCAAAGCTCAATTTTTGATAGAATTTTCCAAATTAGCTGATTATTCTAAAGCACTAGCACCACCCACAACTTCCAGAATTTCTTGAGTAATAGCAGCTTGCCGAGCCTTATTATAAGAAAGAGTTAATGTACCAACTAATTCACTAGCATTATCACTAGCATTACTCATTGCTGTCATCCGAGATGCTAACTCACTAGCAGATGATTCTTGCCAGGCCCTCAATAACTGGTTAGTTAAAAATAATGGCAAGAGAGCTTCTAAAATTTGAGTTGGGTCTTGCTCAAAAATCATATCCCGGGGAAAGCTTTTAGTAGGTGCTGTTACTTTGTCCCGTGATACTTCAAAGTTACCACCTTTAGTAGTTAAACGGAAAATTTCATCATCTTGAACTTCTAACCCTTGAGGATCGAGAGGTAAGAGAGTTTGAATCACAGGTTGAGAGCTAATTAGTGAAATAAATTTGGTATAAACCAACTCTACTCTATCTATTGTTCCTGAGAGAAAAGCAGCAAGTACTTCATCAGTAACAGCAGAAGCGTCATTAGCTGTAGGAATTTTTTCAGGATTATCATAGGTGTTTAAAATCGGAGCTTCTCGACGTTGGAAATATTGAATTGCTTTACGTCCAATCAACAAATATTTATAATCGATTCCTTGCTGTGTTAGTTCACTAGCTCTGATTTCTGCACGTTTAATGATACTGCTGTTATAGCTACCACACAGACCACGATTTCCAGAAATGACTAATAACCCTACTGTTTTAACTTCCCTTTGTTTTAGTAAGGGTAAATCTACACTTTCAAATTGTAAACGTTCAGCAAGTCCGTATAAAACTTGAGCAAGGCGGTCAGCAAAGGGCCGAGTGTTAATCACTTGTTCCTGGGCACGACGTACTTTGGCAGCGGCCACTAGGCGCATTGCTTCTGTAATTTTTTTAGTGTTTTTGACCGAATTGATCCGATCGCGAATAGCTTTTAAATTAGGCATAATTTTGTATAGGAAGGAGTAAGAAGTAACAAGGAAGAAAGAAGAAGGGAACTCTCAACCGTTCTTAGAAACCTACGATAATCTATATAAATCTATGATTATCTGTTCCATTCCTGCTTCTACCTGGCAACGTCGGCGTTGTCCAGTCCACAGGCTGACACGGACGAACTGCCCGCCATAGCTAAATTTAACGCTGCATTTAAGTCTCGATCACAGCTAAAATTGCAATGTTCGCACTTAAACACTCTCTCAGGTGACATACTCCCACACTATACCAAATGGTTAGTGTGGGCTTCTCGCTTCGCAGTCCTGCTATTGCATCGGACAAGAGCGAGCTTTAAGGACGGGATGCCCCACCGCCCTTTTTGCAGATCGAAAAACTACGCGCCTAGCTCCGCAATCAGACTTTACGCTTACCGCCGATTCATCTCACACCAAATTGAAAATTATGGTGTGAGGCTTCTCGACAGTTTAACTAATTTAAGCAGATACCAAGAATGTTTGCTTATACTCAGTAATACCTTCTTTTAACACCGTTTGAGCATCATCAGTAAGTACCCTTTCAGTGTTGATAATTTCACCGAACTTGGGCTTACTGTTGTTCAAGTAATCCAGTAAACCAGAAATAAATTTAGCCACCTTCTCAAGAGGGATATCATCCAAGTAACCATTAATACCAGAATAAATCACTGCTACTTGCTCGGGAAGAGAGCGAGGTGAATTTTGAGGTTGTTTCAAAATCTCCCGCAAGCGCTGACCTCTTGCCAGTTGGTTTTGGGTAGCTTTATCCAAGTCTGAAGCAAATTGAGAGAAAGCTTCTAATTCAGCAAACTGTGCTAGCTCTAGCTTAATTTTACCAGCAACTTTTTTCATGGCCTTAGTCTGAGCTGCAGAACCCACCCTAGACACAGAAATACCTGCGTTTACTGCTGGGCGGAAACCTGCGTTGAATAAGTCACTGGAGAGGAAGATTTGACCGTCAGTAATAGAGATAACGTTGGTAGGAATGTAGGCAGAAACGTCACCAGCTTGAGTTTCAATAATTGGTAGAGCAGTCATACTGCCTCCACCTAAATCATCATTCAGTTTAGCAGCTCTTTCTAGGAGACGGGAGTGGAGATAGAATACATCTCCTGGATATGCTTCACGACCTGGTGGACGACGCAGTAGCAAAGATACCTGGCGATAAGCTTGAGCTTGCTTTGAAAGGTCATCATAGATTACCAGAGTTGCTTTGCCATTATACATAAAGTATTCAGCAATAGTTGCACCAGTATAAGGAGCCAAGTATTGGAGGGTTGCAGGATCACTAGCATTAGCAGCTACTACAACGGTGTAGTCCATTGCACCTTTTTCCTCAAGGGTACTTACTACCTGAACTACAGTAGAAGCTTTTTGACCAATAGCTACATATACACAGACAACATCTTCGCCTTTTTGGTTGATGATAGTATCAATGGCGATCGCTGTTTTACCTGTTTGTCTGTCTCCGATAATCAATTCCCGTTGGCCTCTACCGATAGGAATCATGGAATCGATCGCGGTGATACCTGTTTGCATAGGTTCACAAACAGAACGGCGATCGATAATTCCTGGAGCTGGAGATTCAATCAGACGGCTGTCATCGGTTTGAATATCTCCTTTACCATCAATAGCTCTTCCGAGACCATCTACCACCCGGCCAATCATTGCCTCTCCTACTGGCACTTGAGCAATTCTACCTGTAGCAGTTACGGCAGATCCTTCTTGAATTTCCCGGCCTTCACCCATCAATACTGCCGCTACGTTATCTTCTTCCAAGTTTTGGGCAATACCTACTGTGCCATCTGAGAACTCTACCAGTTCTCCTGCCATTACCTTGTCTAGGCCATAAATCCTGGCAATTCCGTCACCCACTTGTAGAACAGTACCAACGTTAGATACTTTGACATCTTGGTCATACTGTTCTATTTGGTCGCGAATAATTTGGCTAATTTCGTCAGGTCTGATTGATACCATTTTTCTTTTTTATTGTCCAGTCTTTATTACAAAAAATGAGTGAATTATCTTTTTTGGGTGAAAAGTCCACTTTTAATTTATGATTAAAAGCCTCCATCCCCGTGTCTCCGTGTCTCCGCGTCCCCGTGTCTATCGAAAGTGAAACAGTCCTGCTTGGGGGGTAGGGGGAGATGCCTTCTGCCTTCTTCAAGATTTGAGGCTATTGCCAATTCGGCGTAGTTGTCCTTGCAGACTAGAGTCAACTATCTGAGAGCCTATTTTGATAATGACACCACCGAGTAAGCTGGGGTCGATTTTGGTTTCAATATCTACATCCCTGGCATCAGTCATTGATTTGACTCGTTCGCGGACTGTATTTTTTTGGTCTTCGTTTAATTCTACTGTGGAGGTCACTTCTGCCAGAACAGTTTGATTTAGTTCTCGCAATAGTGCTAGGTATTTTTTCCCTATCTCTTCTAGAAAAATAATCCGACCTCTATCAACTAGCAGCATTAAAAAATTACGCATATAGGGATCGGCTTGATCGCCCATCATGCGTTGCAGCACTGCTTTTTTGTCTTCTGGTTTAATAATTGGATTTCCCATAAATTGCTTCAATTCTGGGGATTCATCCATAATATTAAGCAGGGAACGTATATCTTCCCCAAACCTCTCGGCAAGGTCTTTCGATTTAGCCAAGGACATTAGAGCTGCTGCGTAGGGTTCTACAATTTCACCAGCAATTACAGTCATGATTGACCTCCTAATAACCCCAGACTACGATCTATTAATTGTTGCTGGGCGTTCTCATCTAAAGTTTCTTTGAGGCGAGATTCTACTTGTGCCAATGCTTTAGATGCTACAATTGAGCGCAGTTGGGCAATTGCTTTATCTCTTTCAGAGTCCATCTCTTGGCTAGCAGTAGCTTTCATCCGCTCAATATCTTGTTCTGCTTGTTGCTCAATTTTTTGCTTGACTTCCTGTGCTCTTGTTTCAGCAGTGGCTAGAATTTTTTCGGCCTCTACTTGAGCTTGGGTCAACTTTTGTTGTTGAGCTGCTAGAGCTGATGCTGCTTCTTGTTGACGTTTTTCTGCTTCTTTGATTGCTTGTTCTATAGTGGCGCGTCTTTCACTAAGAATTTTCCCAATAAAGCCTCGCCCAAAATAAATTAAAACTACAATCAAAATCCCTAAATTAATTAGGTTTGTGTCTAAAAGATCCAGGTTTAAACCGAAACCTTCTTCTGCGCTAGCTTCTGTGGCTAGCCATAAAACATTTACCATGATATCCTTTGATAGTTAGCCTTAAATTATCTTGTTGTGTGCTGAGTGTTATTATCAATAGCTCAACTTTTCAACCTGGAATTTTCTGTGGCTATCTGACCAATTCTGGTCCTAATAGTTTTTCTAGAATTTGGCGGCTCAAAGAGTCTACCTGTGCTTCTAACTGTTGCAAAGCTGCTTGCTTTTGCTCTTCTATTTCTTGAGCTGCTTGTTCTCTTTTGGCTTGTGCTTCCTGTTGAGCTTTAGCCACTTTTTCGGCTACTATTTTCTGAGCTGTTGCTTGAGCTTCAGTAATAATTGCTTGAGATTTTTTACGAGTTTCTGCTAGGTCTTGCTCGTATTTTTCAGCTAATTTTTTTGTCTTTGCCAAACCCTCTTGTGCTTTAATTTGATTGTCGCGGATATAATCTGCACGAGAATCTATAGCTTTACCCAGTGGTTTGTAAAAAATTTTATCCAAGACAAAAGCCAGTATCAGAAACTGAATTGCCATTAAGGGTAGAGTTGCGTTAATGTCAAACAAACCACCCTTTTCTGCTACTTCTTCAACGGCTAGTAATATTGTCCAATTTATCATTTTCTCTAATTTTTAGGTGGTTCCCAATAGTTTAGGTTGGGTTTAACTAGCCATCAGCTATCAGCTATCAGCCTAAAAATTTGCCCATATAATTTAGGTATCCGTTTGCGTAGCATTCCGCCAGGAAAAGCTTGGGTAAAACATCCCCAACTTCTAGCTTGTCGCTTAATTTTAGGGGTTGCTTTAAATCCCCTTTCTGTTCGGAATGCTCTGCAAATGCGCAAAGCTGACTGATGAACTGCTGAACTGCTGAATGCTTTTTAAAGATTTTAGATTTTCGATCTCCAAAATCAAAAATCTAAAATCCCTATTTTCTATAATTAGGGTTATTTATGCAAAGGGGTTGGCAAATAGCAACACCAGTGATACCACCAAACCGTAAATTGTTAGAGCTTCCATAAATGCCAAACTCAACAATAATGTGCCTCGAATTTTTCCTTCTGCTTCTGGTTGACGGGCAATACCTTCTACAGCTTGACCTGCTGCATTTCCTTGACCAATTCCAGGACCAATCGCACCTAAACCTACAGCTAAGGCAGCAGCAACGACGGAAGCAGCAGCAATCAATGGATCCATAATAATTCTCTTTCCTTTTTTAACCTAAAGTACAAACTTGACGACTGACTAGAACTATATTGATTACACTGTTGCGTAATCAATTACATACACAATTGTCACTTTTTTTGATGAATTGATGTGATGGTTGAAGTGAAATCCGAAACTCAATAAGTTCAAGTTTCATGCTTTTATCTCACATCACTCGTCAACTCTGAAGTTTACTTGTTTTGTTGTTTTGGGGGACTTATTGCTCTACCATCTCCAGTTTCCGTGAATCTGGCGATAATTCATCCCACTCACTGCTTAGAATACCAGACTTTGAGTTACTTTTAAGCAAATTTTTTTTCTACTACCTACCTAACTCTTAATCATGATGTTCTGCGCCGTGTTCTTCTAACGCTTCTCCGATGTAGTTAGCAGCTAGAGTTGCAAAAATTAGTGCCTGAATAGCACTTAAAAATAAACCCAAAACCATTAGTGGTAGAGGAATAAATAGAGGTACTAGCAGAACTAGCACTCCTACAACCAATTCATCCGCAAGAATATTACCAAATAAACGGAAGCTTAGGGACAAAGGCTTGGTAAAATCTTCTATGATCTTAAAGGGGACCATAAATGGTACTGGTTCAGCATAGCCCGCAAAATATCCTAAGCCTTTTTTGCTGATACCTGCATAAAAATATGCTATGGAAGTCAGTAGTGCCAATGCCACTGTTGTATTAATGTCACTTGTGGGGGCAGCTAGTTCTCCCGCAGGTAGTTCTATTACTTTCCATGGTACTAGCGCTCCTGACCAATTTGACACAAATATAAATAGGAACAAAGTACCAACGAATGGCACCCAAGGGCGATAATCTTTTTCACCAATCTGGTCTTTTGTGAGGCTGCGTATAAATTCTAGGATGTACTCCATGAAATTTTGCATTCCACTAGGAATTCGCTGCACATTGAGTGTTGCTGTTAAAGCAGCCAAGACTATCAGGGCAATTACAAACCAGGACGTGAGTAAAATTTGTCCATGTATTTTGAGGCTGCCTAGCTCCCAGTAAAAATGCTGGCCAACTTCTAGTTCAGCCAGAGGTAAATAGTTAATAGTATGCAAAATATCTAGCATTTTGATTCTCAGGCTTCCCGATTTATATCAAGTGGATTTTTCAAGAGTTAGAATTAGCTTGAATTGCTATGAGTTTGGCATCAAGGTGGTTCGCAGTACATGTATTATTAGTGCTGCTTTGTAAGTCAGAAACCCTAGGAAAATCGGCAAAATTTTGAGCTGATTTAACTGAGTTGCTAATATTATTAGCCCGACAAATATTGCTAGTCTGGTTTTACCTACACTTCTTTTATCCCCGCCAATACTCTCAACTTCTTTAGCTAACATCCTTAAGTAAACCACACTTGTAGTTGCTCCTATCAAATAATTAAGAGCAATGTTTAGGGAGTAAAAAACCCAGACAAAGATAAATATTATACCTGTAATTGTCAAGGTGATTACATATAATTCTTGTTGTAGTTTGTAATACTCTTGCATTGAAGGATTTGGTTCTGCTTCTGCAGTGTCAACTTCTGGAGTATTACTATCGTCAACAGTTATTGGTTCTGGTGGTGTATCAGATAAATTCACAAAATTTAGATACCGATCACAAGTTGCAGGCTTATTTGTATACCAAGCAAAACATAATGGCTGGACATAACGAAGTCAGAAGTCAGAAGTCAGAAGTCAGAAGTTAACCCACCCCTAACCCCTCCCAGGAGGGGAAGTAGGGGATTTTGAGCAACCCTCCAAAAATATTTCGCTATCTCCCGGCGGGGTAGCGCGACCCAATTATTTTGATAATAATCAAAGTCTCTATTTGTATCTTGTGCCTTCTGCCTCCTACTTTCTAGACATACCAAAAATCATCATATCATGCTGAAGTTCCCATACCATAAGATATATCAGAAGGAAGAAGAAAGAAGGAAAAGTCTTACTTTGTCTGGGTTTTAAACTTTTGAACTGCCTTAACCTTTCCTTCAACTGCTATGTATTTAGTTCTTTGGGCCAAGGTATCCTTTGTCAAAAGTCAAAAAGATGTGATTTTTTTATTATTGGAAATGCTTGCCTAATGATGAAGATATATATTTTTTAATTTCTCCCCATCTCCCCATTCACTAAAGTCAAAAGTCAAAAGTCAAAAGTTAAAAGTTAGAAGTTAAAAGTTAGAAGTGATATTTTATATCAAATCCATCTCCCCATCTTCCCTCCCCATCTCCCCATCTCCCCATCTCCCCATCTCCCCTCTCCGCGTCCCCGTGTCACCGCGTCTGGTGTGTCAAATCTTAAAAATCTCCCCATCCCCCCATCTCCCCACACTCTCTATGCACTACCATCAAATCACTTAAGTGGGACCAATAGTCAGTAGAATCAAAAGTCTGGACTGAAGCGATCGCACAATTTCTAATCCCACTGGTACATTGGCTAATATTTCTCCTACTGTTGATGGAGATTGGCTGTTAGAGTTAGTATCACAAGCTTGGAGAAATTCATATTCTTCCCTTGACAAATTTACCAATTTATAGTCACCATCAAATATATTCTCGCTCGGCCATCCCTGAATACAAGGGCTTAATTCAGGTATTGCTGCTAATAGAAGGCGATCGTCAGACCAATCAATCCTGGGTAAAACTGGCCTACCCAAAAAAAACTCGTAATGACTAATCTGAGGGTCTAATAATTCAATCAAACGATAACGTTCTTGCTCGTCTAAACCAACAACTCTTTCAAGCAACTCGG
>NZ_JAAHHG010000326.1 GCF_010692555.1 Okeania sp. SIO3B5
CTGTTGAAGTACTCATGATAAGTTTTTCATCACTAATTATCCGGACATGATATAACTCCTGTCTCCTGTCTCCTGTCTCCTGACTCCTACCCTCACCCATAAGACTTTTTCAGCAAACCCTAAATAGGCTGTTTTGGGCTACCTATTTTTAGCGATCGCCTGTTTTGGGTTACCTATTTTTAGCGATCGCTTATCTTGACATTAGTGGACTGACACAGCTAAAATGGTGCAATAAGTGTAGGTTGGGTTGAGGGACGTTAGCGGAGCTTATCCGTTAGGATAAACCCAACATTAGTAAGGTTTTGTTTGGTTTCACTGCCGTTCAACCCAACCTACATTTTTAGGCGTGTCAGTCTACTACTAATAGCGTTAATGCGTAAGTCCTGATGATATCAACCGGACATGATATTGGCTATATTTAGGCTGAAAAATTGTGTACGTTCCACTACCTAAACAACGGCAAACTATTCCAAGGGTCAAAAGAAACCAACTTCTGGGATGGAAAATGGGGGCGACAGAAAAATTTGCCCTGTTGGTTGAGCATGGAAGCAGCAAAAGAAAAAGTGCTATTCGATATTGCTACAGCATCAGCGTGACTTAAGACATAAAAATCTCGATAAAACTCTGCCTCTGGTAACTCAACTCCCAAATCTTTTGCTGTTATCGGTTGATACTGAACAAAACACCCCAACACTGTTTCTACATTGTCGCTGGCAACATAAAGTATCGGGTCTTCTAGAGTATCCCAAAAACCCCGCAACCATTCGCCATACCATTCCCAAGGAGCTATCCAATGAGGAGAGATATAAAAATAATCTCCTAGTCGTAAATGTATTGCCACTATTGTCTTACTTTTTGCCCTCAGACTTTCCCAGGCAACCTGCATTTTGGCTTGAATTTCCTCAACTGGTTGAAATAGCGATCGCCAATATTCTTGGTGTTTGGCATAGTAAGCGGTGTGATATTGGAAATATCCCCAAAAATCAACGTTGCTTAAAGTTTCTGGGGAATTGACAATATGAGAAATTGACATATTGCTTTCTATATTTTCGGGAATAACTGGGAGTTGTTGCCTAATTAGGGGATCGTCTAACCCAAAAATCTTTTTTCCGATCCACTCTGGGGTTTCTACTCGCAAATTATGTTCTTTGGCATAGATTTTTAAGAAACTGTACTGGAACAGTTGATTGGCAAATCCGCCGTTGTGGCCTAGAGTTGACATGGTAATAGTTGGTTTCTTGACATAAAAAGCATCGCCCCAAGAATGATGATAAGGTGTGGTTGTTGCTATCCGATAAAAACCTGCTTTTTCCAGAAATTCGTCGATATCGTCAATTAAGGGACAACCTTGATAAATTTCCTCATAATTGACTTCAATATTAATCCCATCTACAAACTGCAACGCATTAGTTGCTCCTTGCAACGCTAATAATTCGGCTCCTTGAATGTCGATATTGAGCAGATTAAAATCTTCTGGTGGCAATTCTAATTCTGTCAGAAGACTATCCAGAGTTTTTGCCTCTACAGTTATTTTGGATATTTCTCTGGTATAGATACTCTGGTCGCTATCATCTTTTGGTGATAAAATCGAACTGCTTTGCTCATTAGCAGCAATGTGCAAATCTACCAAACCATTCCGCTCGCATAAAGCATAATTAGCTACTCGTACTTCTGGCATTCCTGCCATCTTTTTCTGGAGGCGATCGAATACTTGGGGGTTAGCTTCCACAAATAACACCTTTGTCATTCCCATATCTCGATATGCTTGAATTTCTTCCCCTTCATAAGCACCAATATGAATTACGCCCCTTGGTTGAATCGAATTTTGCGAACAAAGTTTTGCCAAGTCAAACATCTGGGGAAACTGCCCCAAAACTCCAGAAACAAAACGCTCGTTAACAGCTAAAAAGTTACACCATTGCCAGTCTTCATCTGCGGGCAAAAATTCCGGTTTGTAATCTAATTTGTTAGGCAAAATTTTAAACAAAGAATAGCGATATTGTTGTAGAAATTCAAAAACAGCTTTCAAGGAAATTCCTGCATCTTTAAAAGTATTGCCATATTCAAATTGGAGATAATCTATTTTGCCCGACTGCAACATTTTTGTTGCTCCTTTTAAGGCATCCAATTCGCTGCCTTCAACATCAATTTTGAGGAAATTAATCCGTTTAATTTGCCACCGTTGACAATAAGCATCAAGAGTGGTAAGCAAAATCGGAAATTGTTTGGGCGTTCCTAGATGAAAAACTGTTTCATCCTCAGAGTTACGGCGATATAAAGTATTAAGGAAGGGAGTACCTTGATAATCATAAAGTACTTTTATTTCTTCCGAGTTAGATAGGGCAAAATTATTGGCAACAACTTGCCCGAGACTAATTTTTTGGGCGAGATTACCTACTAATTTTTGATAAGTTTGGGGGTGAGGTTCAAAACTATGTATCTGGAGGCGATCGCCCCTGGATTGTTTTAAAACTTCATCAGTCCACTGACCGATATACGCACCGACATCAAACACAACATTTCCAGAACGAATAAATCTGGCAATGACATTTAATTCTCCAAGTTCAAGGGTAGCTTTCATTTTTTGGCTTTGGTGATTTGAGGTATGATATCATGTCCGCTTGAATATTTATACTTTGGAAGAGGGAAAGCAGAGGGCAGAAGGCAGAAGGGAAAGAAAGGTTCCAAAGGATAAGGTTTTTTTATCACTAATTATCCGGACATGATATAACCAGTTACAAAATCCTAAAACAATTACAAATCAATACTTTTGACTTTTGATTTTTAAATTTTGACTTCCGCGCAGCGGCGCTAGTCCTAACAAATCCTCGATCGCATCCACAGCTTTCCCAACACCATCTTCTGCTTGTAGCAGGCGACCTACACTAGCTGCTCGCTCTTGATAAATTGGGTCGAACAACAACTGCTTCAACTCCGCAGCTAATACAGCAGCAGAATAGCGATCGCGACTAACTTGCCGAGCTATGCCCAAACGCACAACTCGCGCTGCATTATCCGGACGATCAAACTTATCGGGGACTACCAACATCGGGCGACCTGCTAACATTGCTTCCCCAGTAGTACCAATCCCACCGTGATGCACCACTGCTGCCGATCTGGGGAAAAGTTCCGAGTGTGGGGCATATTCCACAGCGAGAGTGCCTTCTGGTAAAAGTGCTGGTGAAACCTTCTTTGCCTCCTCTCCCATCAATAAGACAGCTCTATATCCCAACTCTCTCAAGGCAGTGGCTGCTTCAATATAAAAATTACCCGGAGTCATAACCGCTATTGAACCCAAAGTAAAAGTAATGGGAGGCTCCCCACAATCTAAAAACTGCTTCAACTCCGCAGATAAACCCTCTGAATTTTGAGGACGATAAAAGGGAAAACCCGCGATCAGATTGGGGGAAGGCCAGTCTGGTTGTGGAGCTGCCAACAACTCTGAAAACAAGGCTAAAACTAAATATGGCGATTGCAAATCACTAACTAGAGGATGACAACTGGGTGCTAAACCAAGTTCCTTTCGCAGTTGTCGCCAAGGGGCGAAAAAAAAACGCGACCGCCACTTAGAATGCCTTGCTATGCTATCTTGCATTCCTGTTACTTGTATTTTCTCGTAATCAGAGAGGGGAATATTTCCGCTCCAAAGATAACTCTGAAGATCGTAAGCAGATAAGAAAGAGTAAGGCGAGAGAATACAAGATACCCAAGGGATGCCAATTTTTTCTGCCACCAGAGAACCTGCAAAAGTGAGGGGATGAGTTATTAGTAAATCTGCTCCGGTGCTTGCTGCCATTAGGTCCCTGTAACTAGCGCGTAAATGCGGCATTAACATATAACAGACAACGTACTCGATCGCTCGCCCTTGGGGCATCATCAGACTAAGAAATTCCCCATCTCCTTCAAAGTCTGGCAAACTATCAGGTCTAACTGGGTAAAATTCAATGCCTTGAGCTTCCACTTGTTGACGGTATCTCTCGCTAGTGGCGATCAAGGGGCGATGACCTCGTTTTTTTAAACCTTGAGCGATCGCTAGATAAGGATATAAGTCACCCAATGAACCAAAGGTAGTGAGCACAATGCGCTTACTGTGGGTTGTTTTGGACTGTGTCATTTCAGTTATCAGTTATCTGGTTGGTAGGGGTTTGTTGGCCTAGATATGGTTCGACCTCAATCGCTAATACATCTTCTGGTACATTATTGATTAAATAATTGTAAGTAGGTTTCTGGGTTTCGAGGGGCGATGGCAGGTTGCCAGTGGGGAAAGCAGACCAAGATTGGTCAAACTCCATCCACAGTTTCTGCAATTGATGATTAGTCGCACCATCGGCTAAAATTCGGGTTACCAGTTCATAGATACCCAATAACTCATCCAAGTTGTTACGAGCATAAATTCTGCCACTTGCTAGCGCTCCATCCACAGTTAATTTACCTGCTACAATATCTCTGAAGGTATGAGCATCACTAGAGAAATCTATTGAGTTTGGTGTTCCTGAATACTCAAAGTTCAGTTGAAGGCGATCGCCCCCCTGGGCACTTACTTGTAATATAGTACCATCAATAGCAATAGTCGCAGTTTTTTCAGACACAATATGCACCAAATTTTTCCATGTCTCCCCACCCTGGAGGCGAAGAGTTTCTATCAAGCTGCGTAACCATTTTGCTAATTGTTTCTGACGTTCTGTGATAGTATTTGTCATCGATTATACAGATTTTTTGCTGATTTATGAGTTTACAAGTAGCTCAAATTCATTGCCTTCAGCTACCTTAACTCTTAGTTCCATACGTTGAAAAATTGCCTTTATAGCATTACGCAAATAGATTAGGGCAATTATAGACACTCAAACTTAGTCAGGGATTACTTCTAACTTCTGACTTCTGACTTCTGACTTGCGCGTAGCGCTATAACTACCTGTGGATAATTGTTTCGAGCTTTAATTCCTTGTCTCTGTTGAGTCTGTAGGGACGTTGCATGCAACGTCCCTACTCCCCGCCTTCACAAAAAGACTTTTTCAGAAAACCCTATTTAAACTTATAAATTCTGGCAAGCAATGCCATTGTTTTCTGGATCGAGGTTGAAAGGATCTTTATTCTGGATTCTGAATTCTGGATTCTGGATTCTGAATTCTGGATTCTGGATTCTGAATTCTGGATTCTGGATTCTGAATTCTGGATTCTGGATTCTGAATTCTGGATTCTGGATTCTGAATTCTGGATTCTGGATTCTGAATTCTGGATTCTGGATTCTGAATTCACTATCTTATTACACCGATGCTACCGGATTTGATATAACTCACACTTGTACTCTAACTGTCTACGAAATTCGTAAAACCCCATATCAGCAACAGCCTTAGCTAGCTTGTGATTTGACATCATTCCTGTTTGGGAAAAGTCAAGTCAAAGTGCTTATACACTGCTTGAAGGTCATTAACCTAAAAAGCAGTGTAAATCTTAGCAAAAGTTTCCCTGAAATCTCCTCCTTTCAGACTCAATTTTCCAGTGATATCAAATCCGCTTAATTGGACATAAAAAAATTATCCAATTGTCATAACTATGCTCATCTTGTCTTATCTTTCTTCTCCTGAATTCAGCAATTGCAGAATTGCTGAATTCTAAAGACTTAACTATTCTATGGCTGTTTAACCGGATTTGATATGAATCAGTAACTTAGAATTCGTCACAAGCAGTGGAATCAGAATCACCATTGAGAGAATAATCGAGGTTTTCGGGTTCAACCTCAACAATACCCTGAACAGGCTCGCCGTAGTAAGGACCATCGTTTTCCACATCAGCCCAACCATCCGCAGGGTTACGGAAGTCACGCCAATTCATAACGACATAATCTTCGTCCTCACCACCATAATAGCCACTGTCAGGCTTAATGGGATGCCAGTATTCATAGTCAAAGTCTTGACCACTGATCCAGCTAAAGGTGCCTTCGTCATTCACATCATTGAGACCAATCCAGAACGGCTCGCCAGTGCCAAAAGTGCCCCACAGCCAGTCGTGTTCGATTTGATCGTTGATGGAAACAAGGTTGCCGTCTACCTCTTCTGCTTCAGCTTGGGCATCAGTCCAAGTGGCAACTTTGGTTAAGAAGTAAATATGTCCGTTGTCAGGATTGGTGTAGGTTTCCTTCAGAGAAAGCAAGGATTCAACATTCAGGCTAAAGCGATCGCTTACCTTTCCTCCCTGTCCATCATCTGCAGTTACTACCAAACAAAGAGTACCGATATCGGTTTTAGGAGGAGTACCGCTGAACATTCCTGTTGCCGGATCAAACTTTAACCAAGTAGGCAAAGAATCGCCATTAGCTAAACTCGCACTGAGGCTAAGTGGATCGCTATCCGGGTCACTAAAAGTTGTTCCGGGGACAGTAAAATTCAAAGGTTGAGTCACCACTGCGCTTTGATCGCTAACAGGATTAACTACCACAGGAGGATAGTTACCACGCTCAATAGTTAGAACAAAACCAGTGTTGACTTTGCCACCGTGGCTATCGTCTGCAGTAACAACCAGTTTAAGGGTTCCCACCTCAGCATTGCTAGGAGTACCACTAAATATTCCTGTAGCAGAGTCAAAGCTCAACCAAGTAGGTAAGGGATTGCCATTAGCTAAACTTGCAGTTAACCCGAGGGCATCCCCATCTGCATCCTCGAAAGTATTGCTAGGAATAGGGAAATTCCAAGGACGGCGGGAGTAAATCATTTGATCGTCAATGGGATTAACCACTACTGGGATGTCATTTTGAGGGATGACATTCAAGTTAAACGTTCCCGCAATTGGAATAACTCCATCTTCACCACCATCCGCTAATGTAAAACTAAAGCTGTCGGCAATGGTTTCTGAACCGTCGTGAACGTAGGTGACAAGACCTGCATTCAAATCAGCTTGGGTAAACTGAGTGGCATTTACTCCAGAAACCTGAATACTGCCATGACTAGGTTTAGCATTCAGAGTGTAGACTAAGTCAGCATCATCGTCATCTGGATCGGTTGCTTTGAGGTTAGCAGCTCCGATTATTACAGATTCTCCTTCATTTACCGTTGCACCATCATTAGTGATGATTGTCGGAGCATCATTCACTGCCGTGAATAGAATATCTACTGTAGTAGAATCTTTCATATTATTAGCAGTTTTACGAGTGATGTTCAGGTGACGGGTATCAGCATTGGGATTGTTAGAAATATTGTTATAAGTGACGCGTTCGCTAATTGCTTGTATTACAGCATCTGTAACGGAAGTAGCAGAAACTAAACGCACGTTATCTACAAACAAGCTTGCACCGAGGGCGAGTCCACCAGTTTTATCATAGGTACCGCAAACAAATTCAAACTGATACTGACCATCTGCGGGGATGATAGCACTGACAGAATTGAAAGGAACTGTGTCTCCACGTTTAGCGAACAGTTGAGTGCGGTTGTCGTCCCCGGTACCAAGAATTTTGTCGCTACCTGCCTCAATTAAAAAGCCAAAAACTTCGTAGGCATCACTTCCCTGCTGGGCGGAAAAATCAAGGGTGATACTGTCGTCTTTAAAGGCTTCAAAGGAATCACTACGAACATAAGGGCCGTGGAGAGAACCATTGCCTGAAGGACGATTGCTACCATTTGGGCCAGTGATGCCGCCATTACTGACTAGGCGCAAGGTGTAGTTGCCGCTGCGTACAGTTTTGTTGTTGATAGTAACGGTGTAGATAGCCCCAGAGGGGGTAGAAACAATAATATTGCCCGTGCCCGTGCTACCACCACTTTTGGTGAAATCATAGGCAATGCTTTGACCATTGAGGTTTTGGACAGTACTATAATTTTGTTGAAAGGCTGTCCAGCCAGTCAGATCTCCTGTTTCAAACCCGGCATTTGTCAGGGGACTGGAAAAGCGAATGGTTAAGTCTTTGCCATTAGTACCGTCTTCAGTTTCCAGGACTGAACCAATACGATTAGTACCAGATCCATTGCCTAAGAAAATGCTGCCGGAATTATCTACTGAGATTGCTCCTTTGGCATTGGGATTGGTGGCGCTGGTCAGGTTCAGTTGGTCGTTGGGGGTACCGTTACTGAGACTAAACCGCAGTTCACCGTCTCCATATTCTAAACCACCAGAAAAGTTGAGACCGCTGTTAATTGGAATCGGCGGACTACCTTCTATATATGTGACGGTATTGGGTGTGGCCTGAGCCATGCCAGGTCCGACGATCGTTAAGGCGATCGCCATTAAGACTGCTATCAGCGACTTACAAAGTTGTTTGATCACTTTTAAACTCCATTGTTTCTATTAATCAGGAGTAGTCAAGCAAATAAGCTTGATTGAGGCTAAGGACATTTATTTCTTTAACTAGCTCAATCGTTACTCTTAGTTTTTTTGACTGTTGCGATGAATTGATTACATTTCATAGTTAAGAATATTTCAGGAAAAAAGTCAATAAAAAATCAGGGTAAATTTACGATTAAAAAATTCAGGTTATACAATTTATTAAGAATTATATTATCAGGCAGAAAAGCTTGTTTGGACTGGAGTATGGGCTTTTTATCTACAGGTTTTGAGACGCTCACAGGCGAAGGCAGAAAGACTATGAAGTGGTTAAATTAATTGAATATGATATCATAGTGTTTTTGACTCCAATTTGAGATTGAATAACATAAATCCTATATTCTCGATCGACCGGAATTATTCACAAAATTTAATAGTAAAGTTTTAAATAAATATTGATTTTGGTAGATAATTGAGTTAAAAAGTAGATGAAATATACCTGGGTTTTTCATTCATAGGACTTACGCAGATACGCTATATATAGTACTCATAACTATTGTCCAATAGTTACTGTACTCTATACACAGTGTCTGTGCGTAAGTCCTGATTCATCAATTAGACATCTAGACATCTCCAGAAAATAAACTTGCCCTTTATTTGCTATAAATTAGACATCTCCGATGATTAAAAATCAAATTAATTATTGCGCATAAATCATTAATTCTTTCCCCCTACTCCCTACTTCCTACTCCCTACTCCCTCTTTTCCGGAGATTTTTATTAAATCAATATCCCTATATGCTAGAATTTCAATTAACTGCAGATTCTGAAGTTTAACGATCGCCCTTCCTATCAATCTGGGTCGAGTTTGGTGAATTGACCTGAAAGTAACGAAAAAAATCAAGGTAAGTTGAGTCCAACCTTATCAATTCAAGGTTAGTCTCAAGACAGATTGTGCTGGCTTTTTTGAGAGGGCGAGAACCTCCGATTAAGCCTACGCGCTATTGCTGTTTTTGACATTATTTATTGACTTTTAACAATATTGGTGTTAATTTCTGCGATCGCAACAAATAACTTCCGGTTGAACTGGAATAATGTTGTGATTGTTATTGAATAGATAAAAACTATGAAAAAAATTCTCATGTTGATGCTCATGGGTTGTCTGGTCATCCTCTTAGGCTTCCAAAGGCCAGCGGCTGCTGATCGTATAGACCAAGTGCTGGCAGGTCTCAACCGCAACCATCGGGCGATCGGTCAAGTCATCCCCGATCTTCATACCCTGGAAGTTGGGCGGGACAAAATAAGTCGGTGTCCCGAAGGCGGGTTGACTGATAAGACCATCTTTAATGTCTATGGCTCTTCTAATTATGTGCCTGAGTACCGTAGTGGCTTCTATGGATGTTTGAAGTTACAACATCTGACTTTTTACGACTATAGTGAGAGAATCTTGAATTTACCTAATTCTGAAAACCGGGTGGTTAATATTCCTTCAAAATCCGGTCATCAATTGGGACGTTACTTTACACGGCAGTACCCTGAATTAGCAATTCTAGGGGTGAATATTGCAAGAAGACCTTTTAACACAGATATTTTAGATGTCGATCTGAGTGACGATTACGATGGCTCAAGACCTAGGGTAGAACGAACATTCCAAGTCGATAGTAATGCTGTTATCTGGGAAAAAATACCTAGTAATAGTCGTTATGCCCCCACCGTTCATCAGCTCTTGATTGCAGAAGACACTCGTGCTTCAGAACTCACAGGGAAACCTCAACACTCTACTCTATCTAACGGAGGTAATCGTTTTGGTATGAGCCTCTTGACTTTTGTACGCGCAAGACCTAAGATTACATATCATAACTTCAAGAATTTCTACTTAGTTTTGTTCGGTTCTTATTCAACAGCGATCGATCAGAACACCATTGAGAATATTGTTAGGGCGATTAACACAGGAAATCCTCCCTCACTCTTTAGTGTCAATCCCAATTTCAGTTTTCCAAGGTTAACAGTTAATAGTACAACCAATCTACCCATCGATGTTTCAACTGCTTTTATTTCCTCTGTAAAGACCTCGTATTACAACATCTCTGATGCCAAGCTACCCGATGGATTGAAATTTGACCGACCAACAAAAAGTATAATTGTCGATCCAAATGCTCCCCTTCCTGCCGGGCCAAAACGTAGTAGGCTTTATCATGTTCCGATCACCGTTGACGATGGCAATGGTAATACACGTACCGAGACTTTTGATTTAATCGTTAATTGATTGGAAAAGCAGGTATGATAATGGCAAACAGCAGAAGGTAAATAGAAAAGCTCTTTGGTATAGTCATTAGAGCAAGTATGAATCTTATCTACTTCGTCACTTTTGTTTTTTTCAACATAATCATTGTTTTTTGAAAGTAAAATCCATGAAACAACTAACATCGTACTTAATTGTCCTGACTTTGAGCTTGGCAACTTGGATAGTTCAGCCAACTCTAGCCCACAGTGGAACTCTCAACGGCATTCATATTATTACAGCCTCAGACTTGAATGCTCCTACAGGCAACATCACTTTTAATGAACTGTCCGAAAATACTTACGAACCAGTGTACACTCCTGCTGAATATGGTGGAGACACTACAGCTCCTACTGTGACATTCAAAGCAATGTTTGAAGGTCAAAGTTATTCACAAAATGATTGTCCAGGGGTAACAGTTTTTGGTTGCATCATTGGGAACCCAAGCAAGCCCTTATCCTTATCTACAGATCCCCTGACTCGTGGAATTAGTATTGTCGCTGCTGACTCCAGCTTCTCAGATAGTAGAGCCATTGCTACTCAACAGAATGCAGCTTATAGCATCTTGTTCGACAAAGATTTGGCCCGTGTGGGAATAACAGTAGGAGACCTTGACACAGTAGGTGCTGTCAAAGTCAAAGTTTTTGATCGCAACGGAGGACTATTGGGAGAGGTAACTAATAGTAAAACTGGTACAGAGTATCTTGGTTTTGCCACTGATGACGACAAAGAGAAAATTGC
>NZ_JAAHHG010000327.1 GCF_010692555.1 Okeania sp. SIO3B5
GCTGAAATTCACGAAAATTTCTTCACATAAAATGGCCGAAACCCTTGCCTGTGCCCCCATCTCCGCGTCCCCGCGTCTCCGCGTCCCCGTGTCCTACCCCACCAACCAATTTATTCAGCAAACCCTATTTAGGTGTCAGTTAGCCTCATAAGGTCAGAACTGCAAACCTCAGCCATCATCTAATTTTACCGAAAAATTGTGGTTGAAAGCCTCCCCTTTTAAGGGGATAATAAAGAAAAATTTTCATTATTAGTCAATCCTCTTCTTTTCAAGGAGAGGTAATTATTCATTATTCATTATTCATTATTCATTGTTGAATGGATATTCTTGGCAATCATCTATTTTATATAATAATTCATAACAAGGTTTTTTTTCTAATGCCTGGTCTATTTGATAGATGATTTTTATATATTCGGTTTTTTTAGTTTGAATTTGATTCTCAGTACCTTGATTTAGAGGAATATTTTCTAATTCTTGAATTGCTTTTTGTAGTTCGTCTCTGGCAGTTTCTAATTGTGCTTTTTCTAAAGCAACTTTGGCTTTACTAATAGCTGATTCTGCTTTTTTAGTTACTGTGTCTAATATTGTTTGAGTATTGGTTTCTGGTTTTTGAAATACTCCTTGAAACCTGTCAAAAATGTTTGCTGTATTAGTAATAATACCAAGAATACCACCAATTATCGTTATTGCTGTCACTATTACTGCTAACGACCTACCTTTTCCAGGTCGTGGAGAATTATTTTGAGAAGGGTCTGATGATTGTCTAGTCATTGGTAGTTTTGATTTGGTTCGTTAAAGGATAATTGGATTATAGAGCGATCGCTTTTAGGATGTTCAACTTGGTATACGTTTTGGGTTTATGTTGGGTTTACTCTGCCGATAAGCCACGATAACGTTGCCTTAACCCAACCTACAAATACTCATTAAGTTCCTCGGTAGTCCTGCATAGTAATGGTATACAGGAAAAAGGAATACTTGGCACGGGAGCAAGATACTCCCACTGCCACCCTGTAACAAACATAATGACAATGCACGACCATTACAATGCACTATCACGATATCCTAGTAATTCTACGAGTTTATCTCGAGACTTTTGATACCACTTTTGATCTCCTTGTTGTTTAAATAAACTGGCAGCTTGTTCAAAATCTGATATCGCTTTTTCAATATTTTTGTTACGCTCGTGAATCAGACCCCGGTTATAGTAGGCACTGGCATTTTTGGTATTGAGTTGAATAGCTTTGTTAAACTCAGCGATCGCCTGTTCATATTTTCCCTGGTCATAGTGAACCCAACCCTTGTTGTTGTAAGCATAAACATCTTTGGGCTTGAGTTGAATAGCTTGGTTAAACTCAGCGAGCGCCTGTTCATATTTTCCCTGTTTACGGTAAACCAAACCTCTGTTGTTGTAAGCATAAACATCTTTGGGATTGAGTCGAATAGCTTGGTTAAACTCAGCGAGGGCCTGTTCATATTTTCCCTGGTCATAGTAAAGCCAACCCCTGTTGTTGTAAGCATAAACATCTTTGGGATTGATTTGAATGGCTTGGTTAAACTCAGCGAGGGCCTGTTCATATTTTCCCTGGTCATAGTAAACTAAACCCCTGTTACTGTAAGCATAAGAATCTTTGGGTTCGATTTGAATGGCTTGGTTAAAGTCAGCAAGGGCCTGTTCATATTTTCCCTGTTTACGGTAAAAATGACCCCTGCTGTTGTAAGCATAAAACAATTCGGGATTGATTTGAATGGCTTGGTTATAGTCAGCGAGGGCTTTTTCATATTCTCCCTGGTTATAGTAAACATGACCCCGTTGATAGTAAGCATCAGCATATTTGGGATTGATTTGAATAGCTTGGTTAAACTCAGCGAGCGCCTTTTCATCTTCTCCCTGGTGATGGTAAACTTGACCCCTGTTGTTGTAAGCTATAGCATCTTTGGGATTGATTTGAATAGCTTGGTTAAACTCAGCGAGCGCCTGTTCATATTTTCCCTGTTGATGGTAAACATGACCCCTTTTGTTGTAAGCATCAGCATCCTGGGTTTGATATCGAGTAGCATTACCATCATTTGTGGCACTCTGATTTTCTCTAGTCGGAGAAGGCGAGACAACAGGAGTTGGCCTCACCAAAACCCTGCTAACATCCTGTGGCATCTCCCGCAAAAAAGTCGAAATCAAAACCCCATCCCCATCTCTATCATCCTCCGTCAACCCCACATGAATACCTACCAACTGCCCCATCTCATTCAAAACCGCTCCCCCACTCATACCTTTATACACACCCTCACCAGCTTCAGTAGGTTGATAATTCAAATTATCTCCTGCTCGTGGGTTAGTCACCTTGGCAGGAGTAAACTGAAAACCCTCCCTATTCTCAACTCCAGGCCAACCCCCCACATAAACTTGACTATTATTATTTAACTGACTCACCTCCCCTACTTCCACCACCTTATATTCCTTCAGACTAGCAAACTTTACCACTGCCAAATCCTGCTTTCGGTAACGGCGGATAATTTCTAGTTTAACTACTTCTGCATCCTCCCCCGGTTTTTTACTACGAACAACCACTCGATAATCATTTTTGTCAGGAAAAATATGCTCCGCAGTCAGCACATAATAAGTAGAATCTTTTTTACCAATAATTACCCCGGAACCAGCAGGGGAAAATCTACCACCTCCAGTAGTAACACTAGGAGTAACAATTTCTACAGTAATGTTTTCAGCTAATCTATTTAGAGCAAATGGACTTAAAGGAATATTGTCTTGTCTAGCAGTAAAAATTGGATTTGATATGGAAATTTTAGTAGATACATTTGTACTTATTTCTGATTCAGATTTACTGTAGCCAACCAGAGCAATGGTGATTAATCCAATTGTTATTTTAGTAATATGTTTCATTATGGTTGTTTTGATGAAAAATATGACCCACCAATACCTGCCAAGGATTGAAATCCTTGGCTAATAGCTCAAGTCATCTTTCAGATGACTATTGACTCATATACCTTCTTTTACCTTTAGTCATCTTTAGATGACTTCTGCTTTGAGCCAAGAAATTTATTTCTTGGCGGACTTGGCGGATGACAAAGATGACTCGCCAATACCTGCCAAGGATTGAAATCCTTGGCTAATAGCTCAAGTCATCTTTCAGATGACTATTGACTCATATACCTTCTTTTACCTTTAGTCATCTTTAGATGACTTCTGCTATGAGCCAAGAAATTTATTTCTTGGCGGATGACAAAAATGACCGTTTGTCTTCAATAATATCTAGATGCAGAATAGCACCGTATACCCAATGGTGTTTAGCCCAACCGACTTGTACTAAGAGGTAATGGTGACGCTCAGTATCGAAAATTGTCTCTACCCGAACATTGCCAGACTTGTGCAAAGAAGCTTGTTCTTTGATAAGATTTTGGATAATTTGACTATAGTCTATTGCCATTTGATAATTTCCTCAATGTCTGAATTATAAACAATTGTTAAAAAATAATTTATCCTAGTAGACTGACACATTTTAATGGTGCATTAGATTCAATTCAAAAGTCAAAAGTCAAAAGTCAAAAGTAAGAATTTTCAAGTTAAAAGCTAATGCACAGTTTTAGCTGTGTCAGTCTACTACAAATTTTGCTACTTTGTTGGGTTTCCCTCCAGGAAGCTCCGCTAACACTTCGTTCTACCCAACCTACATTAGCTAGACAAAACTCAAACCAAACAAATTATTTAGTAGGTGGAGAATATTTCAACATTGCATCAATATTAATAGTCTTTATATCTCCATATTGTTCAAAAATACTAGCCGAATGTTTCAAAGGATCGACAGAATCTTTTAGATTTAATTCACCTATTTGATTAACCATTCCTTGAGCATTATCACCAGGTATAAGAGTCATTAAAACATTAGAACTAGGACAATTGCCAGTATAGTTATTTAGACTACCAATAGCGCATAATACAGGTTGGTTATTTGCACGACTAGGAACAATTTTACTCAAATCTCCTGTCTGTTGAAACTTCTCAAAGTTATCAGAAACTTCACGGCAACGTTTCTGGGGGTCATATCCAGCTTTGATGAAATACTCGCTTTCCCAAATAATTAGAGTTATTTTTCCCCTGATAGGATGGTCTGCTATAGTAGTAGCTTTACCATTATCAGTACCACAGTAGAAACTAGCAAAACGACTAGCTTGTTGGGCCTGACTGTACTGAGTTAGCCCAGAAGTTACAGCTAAACTCAAGCAACCAATAGTTGCCCATTGTTTGAGAAATTGAAAATTCATACATAGCACTCCTATTACCAAAAAATATATATAGCGTTTCTCAAATTGGTGAGATACAGTTTTAGATCCCCCCTAACCCCCCTTAGTAAGGGGGGAATTTAAAAAGGGAGGAGGTTTCAAAGTTCCCCTTAAAAAGGGGGATGCGCGGGGGATCGTAAATGTACCTCATCTTTATGAGAAATGCTATATCAATTGTATTCAATATATATCAATTATATTCAATTTTTGCATCTAGCAGCTAGATTTAATTAGCATAAATTGAGTTTGAGAAACAATGAATTTACCTACAAAAGTCACTTTGATAATTCCAGAAAGTTTCAGAAAAATCATCAAAATTATTTTCAATACATTTGAGTTTTAAAATATGTATAAATAGTATAAATAGTCATAAAATTAATCTCAAAAATCAGAGTCAAATTAACTGGATTTGTTATTCATCTAATTCTAATTATGCTAATTTTAATCTCTCTTTTATTGACATACCTTGCAAATGTTTACTAAGACTATATAACCCACATTCCGCTTCTACTATTCTTATCTCATCAATTAGTACTGCCACTATTCCTAATCATAAATCTCATCTAGAACGCGAATAGCTGCTTGAGATAAACTATATTTATTCACCTAAATTTTCCTCTCGCAACTGCTTAAATTTTTGCTTTAATTGTGCAATAACAATTTCTCCATAAACTTTTTCACCCCTTTCTAATTGTTCTAAACCTACTTTGACTTGAGCGCGAGTTTCATCAAGCCATTCTTGATAATCTTGTTCTTGTTTTTCTAATAGTTTTAAAGCAACATCGATCGCCTGTTGAATATTGGTATACCTTCCCTTAGCAATTTGGGATTGAATAAATTTTTCTTGTTCGGGACTTAAGATAATATTCATCGTTCGATTTAAAAAATCAACTATATTTAATTCTATATTGTATTGATTGTAATTATAATTCTGATTCTAATTCTAATTCTGCGAATTTTAATCTATCTTTGATTGACATACCCTGCAAATATTTACTAAGACTATATAAATCTATTTTCTGATAATCATCTTTAAATAATGGAATCAAAGATTCAACAATAGAAACAATTCCATCTGGAGGTACTGCATTACCAATTTGCCGCCTAATTTCAGTAAAAGAACCTTCAAAAATAAAATCATCAGGAAATGTTTGTAACCTTGCTCTTTCTCTATTTGTTAAAGACCTTGGTTCGGGATAATGATAACCCCATGTTCCTCCACCCCCACCAGCAATAATTGTTGCAGAAGGTTTGTCTGGATCTATTCGCCGATAAACATGACTAATCATTCCTTTTACATAGTAGGGACTATCTTTCGGAATATCTCTAAAATTACCTCCTGCTTTTATTCTTTTCAATATTTCAATTGTTCGAGGTTTAATTTTTTGATGTTCATTATTGTTGGGAACTTTTTCTACATTTTTAAGTGCTTTACCAGCAGTTTTATAAGGATATTTACGACCAATACCATATTC
This sequence comes from Okeania sp. SIO3B5, assembly GCF_010692555.1. Taxonomy (GTDB): domain Bacteria; phylum Cyanobacteriota; class Cyanobacteriia; order Cyanobacteriales; family Microcoleaceae; genus Okeania. The sequence goes on from NZ_JAAHHG010000327.1 coordinate 5,769, forward strand.
TGGCTGAGGATGAATAAAATTAAAACCTGTATCCATTCTAATCCCTACTAAAATTACTCTTTCCCGAAACTGAGGTACTCCATAATCGGCAAATTTGTATAATTTAGGTTTAACTAAATAACCTGGAGATATACTTTCAAAATCTGATATTATCTGTTGAATTGCTTGATGTTTATTCGCACTTAATAAACCTTTGACATTTTCTGCTATAAATGCCTTTGGTTGTTTCTTTTTAACAAATTCTAAGAAGTAGGTATATAAATTGCCTCTTGTACCCTCTAAACCAGGACGCTTCCAAATCATTGAAAAATCTTGACAAGGAAACCCTCCCGTAATTAAATCTGCCTTTGGAACTGCATGAATATCTATATTTTCAATTTGATTATGCTTGATAACATCAGCAATATTTTGCTTAAAAGTTTGACAGGCATAAAAATTAGAATCAACTGCCCAAATTAACTTAAATCCTGCGTAATGAAATGGTAAATCCATTCCTCCACAACCTGAAAATAAAGAGATAAGTTTTGGTGGTATTTTCCACTGTATTTTATTGACACGTTCAATCAACATTTTATCAAACAAAAAAGCGTTCTTTTTGACGAATAAAAATGTATCATATTTTCACCATCAAATCAATTTTTTTGATTGCAAACATATACAAAAAAATAAATTATTTTCTTAATTATAAACATTTCTAGACAAAATTACGAATTTAAGATATATTAATAAAGTTAAGACATAAAACAATAAAATACTAAAATTATAACGAGACTCACCAAAGTAAACTTTGGCAAGGAGATTAATTAATGAAAACAACTCAAGAACCACGGCAAAAACAAAGTCGCTATAAAGGACTCACACAGGGTGAAGTGGAGGCAAATAGGCAAACACATGGGTCTAATTTATTAACGCCACCCAAGCGATCGCCTTGGTGGAAATTATGGTTAGAAAAGTTCGACGACCCAGTAATTAGGATTCTAATAATTGCCGCCGTTATTGCCATTACTGTGGGAATTTTTGAAGGTAATTATGTAGAAGGTTTAGGCATTATTGCTGCCATAATTCTGGCTACCTCTGTTGCTTTTTTAAATGAATATAAAGCTGGTAAAGAATTCGATATTCTCAATCAAGTAAGTGATGAAATTCCTATCGCAGTAATTAGGGATAATAAAGTTACAACAGTTCCGAAAAAAGATTTAGTAGTAGGCGATATTGTACTGATAGAAACAGGAGACGAAATACCAGCAGATGGTCAAGTATTAGAAGCAGTTTCTCTGGAAGTTAATGAAGCTAGTTTAACGGGAGAAGCAATACCTGTTCCCAAAATAGCAGATGTCAAATTATCCTCTAATGGTAATACTGGTTGCGCTTATCCACCAAATAAAGTATTGCGAGATACTGTAGTCAATGATGGACATGGAGTAATCGAAATCACAGCAGTTGGCGATGAGACAGAAATTGGCAAAACTGCTAGATGCGTTCTAGATATCACAGATGTAGAAACGCCTCTAAATCTACAACTCGAACGTCTTAGTAATCTAATTGGTATTCTTGGTTTAGTCATAGCAGTCTTAATTGATATCGCCTTAGTAGCACGGGGTATCTTCACCGGAGAACTCAATCTAACCTCTGGACAATGGTACATTATCAGTATCCTGACAGTTAGCTTAACTGTTGCTCTGACTAGAGTATGGTTGCCAATAATCGTAGATGGATTGGAATCAGTAGGCAAAGAAATCGAACTACCAGAGTGGCTGGAAAATGATAGCGGGATAGCTTGGGTAAAAAATATTTTGCTTGCCCTGGCAATATCTGGCATCGGTATCGGGGTAGGTTACTATTTAGAATTGGTTCCCACTTCTCCTACTGACTGGATATCAGCAGATGTTGCTGTTAAATTCCTCACCTACTTTATGATTGCAGTTGCAGTTATCGTTGTGGCAGTACCCGAAGGACTAGCACTGAGCGTTACTCTCAGTCTAGCTTACAGTATGCAGAAAATGACTCAACAAAATAATCTAGTGCGCCGGATGCACGCTTGCGAAACCATCGGTGCGACAACAATCATTTGTTCCGATAAAACAGGTACATTGACCGAAAATAAAATGCAGGTGAGTGATGTAAATTTTCCTAGCTTAGACGGTCAAACTCTCAATCCTGACAACATTATAATAGAAGCAATTTGTAGCAATAGTACAGCTAACCTAGAATATAAAAAAGGTGAAGAATCTATTCCTCTAGGAGACCATACAGAAGGTGCTTTGCTATTGTGGTTGGAGGAAAATAATATTGAGTACATTGATAAACGAGATGATTTTGATATCGTTAGTCAGTTAACTTTTTCAGCAGACAGAAAGTACATGGCAACTATGGGAAATTCCTCCATCACAGGAGACAAAATACTCCATATTAAAGGTGCGCCAGAATTACTGCTCGCGAGTTGTCATCAAATTCTGACTGCGGAGGGAGTCAAACCTTTTGCAGATTCTACAAGAGAATCTATTGCAGCAGAGTTAAATCAGTATGAAACTATTGGCAGACGGACTTTGGGATTTGCCTATATTCGAGACCCCCAAGACTATCAACAGGGAAAAGAACTCGAACAGTATCACGATTTGATTTGGTTGGGTTTTGTGGCGATCGCCGATCCAGTGCGAGAAGAAGTACCAAATGCAGTTAAAATCTGTCAAAAAGCTGGTGTAAAAGTCAAGATGATTACTGGGGATAGTCGTCTGACTGCGGTAGAAATAGCTCGCGAAATCGGTATTATAAGTCAGGACGATCCTAATGATTGTTGTATTACTGGTGGTAAACTACGTTCCCTGGATGATGAAGCAGTTTTAGCAGTGCTGAAAAAAGTTAAAGTGATTGCTAGAGCGCGTCCCCAGGATAAGCAACGTATTGTACAGTTATTACAAACTAGCGGGGAAGTTGTGGCAGTTACGGGTGATGGTACTAATGATGCACCTGCTTTGAATCAAGCGCAGGTAGGTTTGTCTATGGGTAGCGGTACTTCTGTTGCTAAAGAGGCAAGCGATATCATTATTTTGAATGACTCTTTTGCCAGTATAGAAAATGCCGTGATGTGGGGGCGATCGCTTTACCAAAATATTCAGAAGTTTATTCTATTTCAGTTAACAATAAATGTTGCTGCTTGTGGAATAGCTTTGTTGGGGCCGTTTATTGGGATTAATTTGCCGTTTACGGTGACTCAATTATTGTGGGTGAATTTGATTATGGATACTTTTGCTGCTTTAGCTTTAGCAACGGAACCCCCTAATCCAAAAGTGATGGAAAATACACCTAGAAATTCCCAAGATTTTATTATTTCTAAACCAATGATGGTGAGTATTTTTTCCGTAGCTGCAGTATTCCTGGTATTTTTCGTTGCTTTCTTACTTTATATCCAGAAAGATAGAGTGGTAACTCCTTATGAATTATCTCTATTTTTTACTACATTTGTGATGTTGCAGTTTTGGAATATGTTTAATGCCAAATGTTTTGGTTTACAAGAATCTGCATTTTCTAATATTAGTAAAAATGGCAGTTTTGTGGCGATCGCTGCCTTTATTTTTGTAGGGCAAATTTTGATGGTGCAATTTGGTGGAGCTGTATTTAGGACGGTTCCTTTATCTTTAAGAGATTGGTTGGTAATTGTTGGTGGTACTTCTATTGTGTTGTGGATTGGAGAAATTTGGCGAATGATTCAGATGAGGTTTAAGGTTTCTTAAAATGTTGTAGCAGTAGCAGTAGTGGCGTGTCAAGCTGAAAATGGTGTATTAAATTTTTGAGTATAATTCTTGCCCTGACTAAGGTTTGGAGAATTTTCCTAAAACACTATTTCAAGCTTGACGCGCTACTAGACTTTTGAATTAAAAATTCTTACTTTTGACTTTTGAATGCATGACTTTTGAATTGAATCTAATTTAGGTGAAACAATCCACTACTAGACTTTTGAATTGAAAATTCTTACTTTTGACTTTTGAATGCATGACTTTTGAATTGAAAATTCTTACTTTTGACTTTTGAATGCATGACTTTTGAATTAAAAATTCTTACTTTTGACTTTTGAATGCATGACTTTTGAATTAAAAATTCTTACTTTTGACTTTTGAATGCATGACTTTTGAATTAAAAATTCTTACTTTTGACTTTTGAATGCATGACTTTTGAATTAAAAATTCTTACTTTTGACTTTTGAATGCATGACTTTTGAATTGAATCTAATTTAGGTGAAACAATCCACTACTAGACTTTTGAATTAAAAATTCTTACTTTTGACTTTTGAATGCATGACTTTTGAATTGAATCTAATGCACCATTTTAGATGTGTCAGTCCACTATAAGAGCTACACTAAAACTTAGTAAATATCATCAGAGGCGATTATGTCTGTAGAGTTACAAAAACGAAAGCTTACCGTTAAAGAATATTATCAAATGGCTGAAGTAGGTATTCTTAAGCCAGATGAACGAGTAGAATTAATTGCAGGAGAAATTATTAAAATGGCACCTATTGGAATTCCTGATGCTGGTTGTGTAAGGCGCTTAAATGGAATTTTTAATAAACTATTGTCAGGAAAAGCGATAGTTGATGCTCAGAATCCCATAGACTTAAATAATGAAAGTGAGCCACAACCAGATTTAGTTTTGCTGAAGTGGCGCGATGATTATTATGCTGAAAAACATCCACAACCAGAAGATATTTTATTATTAGTTGAAGTAGCTGACTCAAGTATTAAATATGACCGGGAAGTCAAAGTAGATTTGTATGCTGAAAATGGAATTTGTGAAGTGTGGTTGATAAATATTAATCAACAATTAGTAGAAGTTTATCGGCAACCTGTGGAGAATAGTTATCAGTATCAGCAGCAATTTTCTCGAGAACAGAATTTAACTATTCAAGCTTTTGAGGATATTAATTTAAGTGTTGATGAAATTTTAGGAGGTTGAAATGTTGAGCTTTGTAGAGGGTTTACAACAGTTAGAAAAATTGATGATAGAAGATGATTTTACCTCTATTGATGCCGATAAAATTTTTGTTATGGGTGGAATTAGTTGGCAAGTCTACGAACAGTTATTGAAGAGTTGGCAAGATAATTATTGTTGGCGTGTAACTTTTTTAGAAGGGTGCTTAGAAATTATGTCGCCGAGTCGTCGCCATGAATTTATTAAGAGTAATATTGGTCGGTTATTAGAGGTTTATTTTGAGGAAAGTTGCATTCGTTTTTATGGTTTTGGCTCAACTAATTTTCGGTCGGAAGTAACAGTTAGAGGTATTGAACCTGATGAATGTTATTGTCTGTTTAGTAATAAAGATATTCCCGATTTAGCTATTGAAGTTGTAATTACCAGTGGAGGTATTAATGCTTTAGAAGTTTATCGAGGTTTAGGAGTTTCTGAAGTTTGGTTTTGGCAAAACGGAAGTTTTGATATTTATTGTCTAAATAAGGGAAAATATGAACAGATGCTTAGGAGTAAATA
>NZ_JAAHHG010000328.1:0-5399 GCF_010692555.1 Okeania sp. SIO3B5
ACGTCCGCGCACGAGTTTCCGAGTGCCCCCCGGCAACTAATAATACGATAGCATATATTCAATTGACTTAACATAAAAATAAAAAGTCCCCTTCAAAGGGGAGGCTTTAAACCCAATTTTTCGGTAAGCGTGCTGTCACACACCCAACTTAATTGCTTGTTTGGCGTTGGTGATTTTAGGTATGATATCATGTCCGGATAATTTAGGGATAGAACTCTGTTCCGCTTACGCAACCAAAAAACTTTCTCCTTCTATTCCTCTTTCTTTTTCTTTACTTTGCTCCTGACTTCCCCTCCTGGGAGGGGTTAGGGGTGGGTTGAATCCTAAGTAATTAAGATGAATATCATACACCCGCTTCAGCAACGCCGTTTGTTTTCTTAAGAATTAGTAGTAGCTGCTAAACGCTGCTTCAACTCTGCTAAGGCATCTGCCCAACGAGGGTCTGGTTGAACTGCATCATTTCCGCTAGAATTAGCATTAGTGCTGGTAGTCTTAGATGCTCCTTTATCTTTTTCACGACGAGACTTTTTAACCTTGCCACTGCTTTTGTTTGCTGGTTTTGACTCATCCTCAGTCTTTTCTGACTCGCTCTTATTCTTAGAGCGGGGCAAAGCCTTTTCAATTTTCAAAGGACTTTCTTTAAACTGATAACCATTGTACTTTTCAATAATTTGGTCAGCTTGTTCATCATTTTTGACTGTTACAAAGCCAAAACCACGGCACTTACCAGTTTTACGATCTGTGATCAATTTAGCGCTCACACTATCACCTTCTTCGGCAAAAACTTCTTGCAGTTCTTGACGTTCCATTACTTCTTTAGGTAGATTACCTATATACAAACGAATTGACATAGCAATTTCCTCCAGACTTTAACTTGCTTAATTACAATAAAACAAAAAACTTTGTTAACCGAGATTGACTGAACACAAACAAAAGAAGAGGGCGCTCAAAAAAAACTGCTCCTAACTCTGAAGTGCGAAAAACCTGAGACAAATATTACTATTTACTCTTAATAATAAGTGAAAAGATCTCCCATTTCCCAATTTGGTTGACTTTAGCAGATAATCTAATTTTATCAGGTTGTTTTTAAACTTTTTAGTCACCACTCAGTAAACCAGGCTATAGGTTTTGCTCAATTACTTCTTTTTGATATTGATTTGCTAAACGCTGATAACCCTAACTTATAAATATAACTTTAAAGCCTGCCAAATTCAAGCAATCTAATTGTTGAATAGTATATTTATTTTTATTATAGTTCATAAAAATATAGTCAAATATGACTAATCCTTATTTTGCAGGTGTTACTCTGACTGGGTGAACTACAACACCCTCTATCCCATAGTCAAAAACATTTGGGACTGCTTTTTTCATAATGTTCAAGGAACCGTTCACATCAGCATTGATTAATCCAATGCTTGCAGTACGATACAAACCTCTTTTAATTCTTTTTCCTGAAAAGGTGACTTGATTTTTCTCACCTTTCTTGTAAACAGGAATCAAATCATTATCTATAAAACTTGATGCGGAGGTATAAGATTCTTCTGTAATAATTACATCTATCCCTACCATCTTGGCTTTATAAGATAACATTTCTATTAACCTTTTATAGGGAACAGATACAAAATTTTGATTATTTCTTTTCCCTAAGTTGATTTTCTGCTTCCAGTCTTCATTGTGCCCTATTATCAATGTTCCTATTTTGTGATTAATTAGAGTATTAATAATCAAACGAGATGATTTATGAAGATAATCGTTGATTTTAAATTCTCTTTTATTGCAAAGCTTTTTCAGCCTCTTACTTGATTGATTTTCCTGTAGTTGAGATTGTAGGAAGCTTTTAATTTTGTTATAGTATTGATTTATAGATTTTAACGGTCTGCCATTTATCAAGAGCGGTTTGATTCCGGCTTGATTAAAGGTTAATGTAGCTAAGTTGTTTAATCCTATATCAATACTGGCACAATAATTTTTCTCTAGCTCGTATTGTTTTTCGCATTTCTCATAAATTACCTCTATTACATAATGATTAAGTCTAGGAATGAGACGAACTTGTTTGATTTGTGAAGTAGGTACTAATGTTTTTAGATAAATTCCTGTTTTAGAAGGATTAATAATTCCTTGTTTTAATTGTCTCTTGCTGATGGCTTGTGTGGTATAAACTACAATATTTCTTCCCTTTACTTTATTTTTATATCCAGGAAGACGAGGACGAGATTTAAACTTTGATGGGTTCTGCTTATAAACTTCGTTTGCTGCTAAAAAGCTTTTCCAGTTTCTATCTAGTATCATTAATATTTGTTGAGATACTTTAGCTGGCATTGCTTGATAATCTGGTTGAGTAGAGAGTGTTTTTTGCAGGTCGTAATAGTGACGATAATTATTTTCAAAGATGAAAGATTGACGAATTAAATAATTGCCATAGTTATAAAGATTTTTCGACAAGAAACATAGTCTGTCAATTTCATCATAAAACCGATGATTTTTTTGAATAATATGTCTCTCAACTAATTTCATAAATCAAGGAGTTAAAATTATATTATGATTCGATAATTTAGGAATTTTTATTTTTATTTAGTCTATAATTACCAGGCAATTTCATTATACTATTAAACATATTGCCTTTGAGTTATTAAATTTTGTCAAATATAAAGGCGCTCTTTTATACAAGTAAACGGAGATATTTGACATCACTTGACTATATATGACTATATTTATGTATAACTTTTATTATACTACATACTATTGAAGACTAACTCTTAACCATAATATTTGCCTTATTTTCTCACCAAACCGGAAATGTTCATGTCAGATATTTGATTTTTTAACAGACAAGATTGTATCAGATAAGTATAAACTTATCACAAGCATAAGTCAATAATCTACATATTTTTGAAAAATTTGGCTACTAATATTTTTTAACCAACAAATTTGGTTTAAAGCCCTATCCTCAAAGAAAAGCTTTATATTATCATCAAGGATAGCTTGAATTTTTTGAGTATTAAGATTCAAATAGGATTGATATACTTAAGAGCTAATTTGTCAACTTGGCTAAAACCCTTACTTTACCTAACTCCCGGGGATTTAAGTGTTATTGAGCTATAATATCATGTCCGGTTGAATAATTAGACAATGGTTGTCCGAAGGCAGGAGGCAACCCACCCCTAACCCCTCCCAGGAGGGGAAGGCAGGAGGCAGAAGGTTTTCTTTCATTGTCACCTTAATTTTATACACGCTCCGTAAGCATTCAGCTATTAGCTGTCAGCTAGCCTCCTAGGTCAGAACTACGTTATCAGCAACAAGAGTGTCTCCTTAAGGATAGTGTTTAAATTAAAATAGACTTTAAGGGCAAGGAAGGCAACTTTTGTGGTAAGACAATTAATAAAGCTTTTATCCTAAAAGTAAAAGCAATAGCTGATAGCTGATGGCTAACTGCTGAATGCTTACCACGCTCCGATGCTACCGGACATGATATTATCTAATAATTAAGGTTTAAAGTCATTGCGACGGTCACTCCGTGGAAGGAAGCAATCTCAAGGGTTTGAGATATCTCTTTCATCTATATCCTAATCATAACTATTCAACCGAACATGATATTAATACTGAGTTCCTAAAATTAAGAGCTTTAGAAGTAAAAATGTAAGTATTTTATCGGATGTTAATTAGAAAGGGGTTAATCCTACAGGATAGGTAATAATAATGTAAGCTTTTCTACCAGTTTTCAGACTACTACTTGTCTCTTTCAAAACCTGAATTACCTTAATATTTTACTGATTTAATTTTCATCCTCATCCTAGTTGTTTTCAATTAAATATTATATCTTAAGTAATTACTCATTTTTTGATTGCAACCTCGTTAGAAGTAATTACTTTTTTTTTATTAATAATTATTTTTTTGTTCATTAAATTAGACTGACCAATAATTTCCTCAAGAATATCCCACTTTAAGATTACTCAAAAAAAGATTTTAATCTTAAAAAAAGATTAATAATTCGTGTTTGCACTTAATACAAAAACACTAACTTTTTTATATTGCAAAATTGCTCCCGGAACTCTAAAAAAATCCATGTAGTGATAGATAGTAAATTAAATAATCACTTGTTCTTAAAATACAAAACAAATAGTTAAATTATTTAAATTAATTATGAATTTAACTACATGATTTGACTGATTTTTTGAACAATATTTAATTACTAAAAACTTGAATTTCCAAGGGAAATAGTCCCTATTTTTCAACTACTGTCGTTTAAATTTACAACACAACAAACCATGGCTACTACACTTCCTTCCGCTCAAGACCAATATATGCTCGAATTGATCAACAGAGATCGAGCAGATCCTCAAGCAGCAGCAGATCTTTATCTCAATGGAGAACTCAATGAAGGAGTTCGCGCAGGAGATACAATCTCCACTGATGCCAAACAACCTCTAGCATTTAACCTCAACCTCAATGCTGCTGCTGAAGGCCATAGTCAATGGCAATTAGATAATAATGTATTCAGTCACACAGGAGAGGGTGGTACAAACTCCAAGCAGCGTATGCAGAATGCGGGGTATACATTCACAGGTTCTTCGGGTCATGGAGAAAATATCGCTTGGTCAGGAACAACGGGTACGCCCAACTTCACCAGTCATGTTGAGGGAAACTACGAAAATCTGTTTATTGACTTCAACTACCCTCGTAGAGCTCATCGTGTAAGTCTGATGAACCCTAATTTCCAGGAAATCGGAGTTTCTTCACTACAAGGCCAGTTTACCAGTAGTAGTGGTACAACTTTCAATGCAGTGATGAGTACCCAAGATTTTGCTTATTCTGCGGCGGGCGGTCCATTTATTACAGGTGTTGCCTACACTGATGCAGTCACTGATGACGACTTCTACACAGTTGGTGAAGGAATAGGCGGAATCACAGTGACAGCAGTTGATACAGCAAATAGTGCTAATACTTTTACCACCACAACTTGGAACTCAGGTGGTTATAGTTTAGATGTAGACCCAAATGCGACTTACGATGTCACCTTCTCTGGGGATCTTGATGGGGATGGTCAGGCAGATGATACAGCTACTTATCAAGTTACTGTTGGTTCCGAAAACGTCAAACAAGATGTAGTTAGCGACAACTTACCTCCATCTACTCCCACCAATAGCGCTCCCACAGCAGTACAAATAGATAACGATACTATTGAGGAAAATAGCAACAATAATACAGTGGTGGGTAATTTAACTACTTCTGACCCTGATGCTGGTGATACTCATACTTATCAATTGTTAAATGATGCTAATGGTCGTTTTGCTCTAGATGGAGACCAAATAGTAGTTGCTGATGGTTCTCAATTGGACTTTGAAAGTAATCAGACTCATAATATTACTGTGAGAACTACTGATGATGGTGGTGAAAGTTTC
>NZ_JAAHHG010000328.1:5409-11222 GCF_010692555.1 Okeania sp. SIO3B5
TGCTAATGGTCGTTTTGCTCTAGATGGAGACCAAATAGTAGTTGCTGATGGTTCTCAATTGGACTTTGAAAGTAATCAGACTCATAATATTACTGTGAGAACTACTGATGATGGTGGTGAAAGTTTCAACCAACAGTTGACTATTAATGTCACTGATGTGGATGAGACTCCCACTGAACCCCCTATACTTGGCGGAGCAGGCAACGATGTGCTCGATGGCGACAGTGGCAATGATGTAATTCTTGGAGGCAGAGGTGACGATCAACTTAATGGCGGTGACGGTAATGATCAACTTAAAGGCGGTGCTGGTAACAACCTACTTAATGGTGGTGATGGCAATGACTCTTTGTATGGCGGAGCAGATAACGATGTTCTCAATGGTGACGATGGTAACGATTTAATCATTGGATGGATAGGTGACGATCAACTTAGTGGTGGTAACGATGACGATCTTGTCACTGGTGGTACTGGTAACGATACCCTCAATGGTGACGATGGTAACGATACCCTCAATGGTGGTGATGACAACGACCAACTCAATGGTGGTACTGGTAACGATACCCTCAATGGTCATACTGGTAGCGATACTCTCATAGGAGTTGATATCACTTCTGTCCAACCTGGTTCTAATGAGATAGATATTCTGCGAGGCGGTAATTATGGCGATGCCGATATATTTGTTTTAGGCGATGACAGTGGTCAAGTTTACTACACTGGAAATGGTGTAAATGATTATGCTCGGATCGTTACTTTCAATGGTGCTGAAGGCGATCAAATTCAACTATCTGGAAGTAGTGGTGACTATACATTAGGAGAAGATGTTCCTGGATTGTCAAGAGGAACTGCTATCTATAATAATGATGATTTAATTGGTATTGTCATCAATGTTGCAGATATGGATTTGAATAGTAGTGACTTTTCTTTTGTATAAACTTCTAGGGCCGCTGCGCAGAAGTCAAAAGTCAAAAGTTAAAAGTTAAAAGTTAAAAGTTAAAAGTTAAAAGTATTGCTTAGTAAGGCTTTTAGGATTTTGTAACTGGTCAGTTATTTCTGCTATCCTGCACTAGGGTGTGTCTAAATTGATTTTATTCAGGACTTATATTATGTCCGGTTGAGAAAGGAAGGCAGAAGGCAGAAGGGAAAGGAAAGTTCAAAGGGAGAAGGTTTTTTTATAACTGATTATCCGGACATGATATTACTCCTACTTCCTTGCTCATTCCCATTTCTCCTGTCTTCCCCTCCCCTCCTGGGAGGGGCTAGGGGTGGGTTGGGAAGGGGAGGGGCGAGGGGTGGGTTGTCTCCTGTCTCCTACCCCAGCAAAAAGACTTTCCATACGCAAACCCTAATTAGTTTACCGGATTATTAATTATTAATAATTAAACAATTCTGGTTTAAAGCCTCCCCTTTTAAGGGGAAAAAAGCGGTCGTTTTGCTGGCGCATAACTACGTTAACGCTGCGCGACATGTTTGCGGAGCATGACCTAGGAAAAAGCACAGCTTCCCGTAGGTGGGATGGCGAGGTCTCCTCGCCATATCCAATCGACCAAGAGAAGAAATAATATCATGTCCGGTTGAATAATTAGACAATGGTTGTCCGAAGGCAGCGGGAGCTGGAGGCAGGAGGCAGAAGGTTTTCTCAAGAGTGTCACCTTGATTTTATACACGCTCCGATGCTACCGGAAACGATATAATATCTCCTGATATTCAATCAAGAGCGGTTTTAACCAGAGGTAATTATCAATTATCCATTATCCATTATCAATTAATGAATCGATCTTCAAGCAGATGATTTTTGTGCAAAAATATCGGATTTTTTTCACTATTTTCCCTTCTACTTTGAAGCCAATAAGTAATCATTTCTCCTCTACCTCTAACCGAAATATTTCCCCGTGGTTCTAATAAATATTTATCTTTTAAAAGTTGATAAGTAGCTTTGGTAACTTGAATTTTTCCAGGTATTCCACTTGCTTCCATTCGAGATGCTACGTTAACTGTATCACCCCACAAATCATAAATAAACTTTTTAGTCCCAATTACTCCTGCTACAACAGTTCCAGTATTAATACCAATCCGAATTTGAAAAGGTTTTTCCAAGTCATTTAAAAACTTAGTAATGACTTGCTGCATATCTATTGCCATTTCAGCGATCGCTTCTGCATGGTCGTCTCTAGCTGCAGGTAAACCACCAACAACCATATAAGAATCTCCGATAGTTTTAATCTTTTCTAAATCATGTTGTTCAGTCAATTGATCGAAAGCTGAGAAAATTTGATTGAGCATATCCACTAATTCATTAGGAGATATTCGAGCTGAGAAACCAGTAAAATCGACAATATCAGCAAACAAAATAGTCACATTTTCAAATCGTTTAGCAATTGGATGTTGATTTTGTTTTAATTTTTCGGCAATCTTCGCAGGCAAAATATTCAGCAATAAACGGTCAGATTTTTCTTGTTCTAATCGTAGCGCACTCTCTACAGACTTACGTTTTGTAATATCTTGAATTGTACCTTCATAGTAAAGTATTTCTCCCTCAGCATTACGAACTACACGAGCATTTTCAGAAATCCAGATTATACTACCATCAACACGATAAGCTTCTGATTCAAAGGATGAGATAGAACCATTTTTTTCAAGGGCAGCAATAAACTCAGAGCGACGATTTGGTTTAACATATAGTTGTTGGCTAATGTCAGTCATCTGATTTTTCAACTCTACTTCTGAAGAGCAACCATACATTTTGACTAAAGCTGGATTTGCACTAATGAAATATCCTTCTGGGGAAGTTTGAAATATACCCTCTGCAGTATTCTCAAAAATGCTACGATATTTTTCCTCAGCTCGTTGTAGCGCATCTAGTACCCGTTTGCGTTCTGTAATATTACGCGCCACCCAAATCACACAGTTATCTGGTAATGGTGAAATGTTAGCAGTAAACCAAATTTCATTAGGATTAGGAAGAGGAGAATAGGGATAGGGAGGTGAACTAGAAGATTCGTAATTAGGAACTTTACATGAGATTCCCCATAGAGAGTTCGGCTTTTGAACATTGCCGTTCTGTGGATTTACAAGCAGACTATATTCTAAATTAACAGTTTCATGTGTATTCAGTACTCGCTGAATATTAATCATAAATAAGTTAGCTTGCTGAGGAGGCAAAACTTCATAAACACTTTTACCAATCAATTCATTGATGGGACTATATAACACTTCTGAATTAGTAGATAAGATTTTGACATATCTACCTTTAGCATCGAAGACAGTAATTACATCAGTCATTGCCTCAAACAAAACCCGCAGTTCTGCTTCTGATTTTCGTAAGGCGGTTTCTACTCGTTGACGCTCTGTAACTTCCATCATTAACAAACGATTTGATTCTTTGAGAGCAGCAGTACGTTCCTCAACTTTTGTTTCTAACTGTTGATTAGCTCTTTGCAAGGCTTCTTGTGCTTGTTTACGCTCTGTAATATCTTCAACAGTTCCCTCGTAACGAATTAACTGCCCATTTCGATCGCGCACAGCTCTTGCATTTTCAGAAGTCCAGATCAGACTACTATCTCGGCGATAAACTTGTGACTGATAGTTCACCACAACATCTTGCTCCTGTAGCATTTGCATAAGTTGAGAGCGACTTTCTGGATTACCGTAAAGTCGATGTTGCAAGGAGGTAAGGTTAGTCATCATCTCTTCAGGAGATTCATAGCCATAAATTCTAGCTAATGCGGGGTTAACACTGATGAAGTAGCCATCGGGAGTTGTTTGAAAAATTCCTTCGACGGCATTTTCAAAGATAGTACGATATCTCTCCTCTGCTTGTTTTAGTGCTGCTTCTGCATCTTTGCGATCGGTAATATCAACGCCTACAGCAAAAGCTGCTTTTCCTCTAGCGTATTTCTGGGAAACAATTAAATAATTCCGAGCAGCGCCATTGACATGAGCAGATACTTCTCGACAGTCATCCTGAGCGGAACTGGCAAAAAATTGGCGCATAAATTCAGTAAATTCTTCACTGGCTTTGAGAAAGCCAATATTTTGACCAATAAAAGCTTCTTTTGGTAAATTGTAAGTTTCTGCTAAATGTTTATTAACTCCCAAGTAGTGTAAATCTGAGCCGATCCAAGAAACAATTCCTGGTACTGCTTCTAAAATAGCTCCTAACTGTTCTTGAGTTGCTCCAAGGTCTGATTCTGCTTGTCTGCGTTCGGTAATATCAATCCCAACGACAAATGCGGCTTGATTGTGATTATATTTGCGAGCAACAATTAAATAATTTTTGGTTTTATTATGGTAACTTGAAATAATCTCAGAAGTTATTTCCTGCTGAGAACTTGCAAAAAAATCTTTAATTAAGGTATTAAATTCAGAGCTTTTATCTATAAAACCAATATCTTGGCCGACAAAATCTGTTCGCGGTTTGTTAAAAATATTAGCTAATTGTTGATTGACTTCAATATAGGTTAAGTCTGAATTAATCCATGAAGCCATTCCAGGAACTGCTTCTAATGCTGTTTCTAGTTTTTCTTTAGCTGCTAAGAGATTTTGTTCTGCTTGTTTGCGTTCGGTAATATCTATACCTACTACAAAAGCAGCTTGGTTTTGATTGTATTTTTCTGCTACAACCAAATAGTTGTGAGGTTCTCCATGAATTTGCGATACTATTTCACCGATGATTTCAGACTCAGAACTAGCAAAAAACTTCTCAACAAATTTATTAAATTCAGAACTTGTACCTAAAAAGCCAATATTTTTACCCTGAAATTCTTCTCTGGGCATACCAAAAATATCAGCTAACTTTTGATTAACTTCTATATAACATAAATCCGAACTAATCCAAGATACTGTACCTGGTACTGCTGCTAATACCGTTTGTAACTGTTCTTTGGCATTTATTAGGTCATTTTCTGCTCGTTTGCGTTCAGTAATATCTATACCTACCACAAAAGCAGCTTGGTTTTTGTTGTACTTTTCTGCTACAACTAAATAGCTGCGAGGTTCTCCATGAACTATTGATGTAATTTCACGACTTGTTTCTAAATTTGAACTTTCAAAAAATTCTTCTAGAAAGTCATTAAACTCAGAACTTGCGCCTAAAAAACCAATACTTTTGCCCGCAAATTCTTCTGTGGACATACCGAACATCTCAGCTACCTGATGATTTACTTCTATGTAACGTAAATCTGAACTAATCCAAGATACTGTACCAGGTACTGCTGCTAAAACTGTTTTTAATTGCTCTTGAGCTGCTTTCAGAGCTATTTCTGTTTGCTGGTGTTTAACAACTTCTTGCACTAAGCGATCGTTTGACTCTTCAAGTGCTGCAGTGCGGTCTTCAATTATGATATTTAACTGATGCTCATTTAAAACGCAGCTTGAATTTACTGTTTTTAGTTCACTAACAGTTTGGCGCAGAGCAATCAACTCCTGAATCAATTCCTCTTTAGTTTTATCTTGGTCATTCATAATTTTCAAAGTTTATGATGATCTGGGAGTCTATTAATTTACAGCAGATTCCATGTAAATGTGGCAAAGTAGTTCAGAGTCTAAATAATTAAAGCTTATTTAACACGCATACTCGCCGATTGCAATAACTATAATTCTTTCTTACTCCCTACTCTGTACAGACGTTGCGTGCAACGTCCCTACTTCATAAACCACAAAATACGCTGTAATATTTAATCGTGTACTTTTTGAGACAAAATTGTCTTGATTCCTATTTAATTTGTGGGCAATAAATATAATTGATAATAACAATTAATACTAACTGTTGACGACAAATATTCAATGATTTTATCTCTCCTACTATAATATAGCGC
>NZ_JAAHHG010000329.1 GCF_010692555.1 Okeania sp. SIO3B5
AACTTTTTTAAGTCAACTAAAGGTCAAAGGAAAGGTAAGCCTATAAGACCTCCTAAGTTCAAAAGTAGAAAGTCAAAGCAAACTGCTAGGTTTACATGCATGAGGTTTTAAAGTTGCTCAACACAAAAAATATATTAGTCGCGGGCGGGCAGTCCGAGACAAAAAACGGACGTGGAGGCAAGCATAAGACTACTGCCAAAGTAGCAGCAGCCAAAGAAACGTCAATCCACTGAAGAGCTACGGCTCAGTAGGAATCTCCGCGCCTTCAGGCCGGAGAGGATGTCAATTGTTAATATCTGTACTTCATATACGACCGAATCTGCGGTATATATTTAGGGTTAATTCTTGATAAATTTATTAATTAATTTTAAATGAAAAATACTAGGGTGTTTATCATATTTATTTTGATGTTTAAACCAATAAAAAACTAGGATAATTGGTTATGGAAATCTCTGTTATTGCATTTTTATTATCGGTTTTAGGTAACAAGTTTGTGGAATAAGCTGGTTCAAAAATAGCTAAAACAACGTTTCAAAAAATAGCTTCTCTAAGACAAAAAACTCAAGAATAACTTGAGGAAGATTTTCAAACTAGGTTGGTATGGAATAAATTAGAAACAAGTAATGGTGAAGAACCACCTACTCAAACTTTAAAGATAATTGCTGATATTTTACAAGGAAAAATTAATACAGAACCCGACTTTGTAAGAGAAGTAGAAGAGGTTCAAAAAATATTTGAAACAGAACTTCAATCTAGTTCTTCAACAGATTTTCAAGAGTATGTTAGACAAATACAAAGGCTAACTAATAAAATAAAAGTTTTGCAGAAAGATGTAGATGATATTAAACAAGAAATCAAGGAAAATGTTAGTAAAGGTGATTATTTAGGCAAAGACCCAGGTATTCTTTCCGGAAATCAAAATTTTATTCAAAACATTAATCAAGGGAACTCAAATTTTCTTGCCGATACAAATATTAAAGCTGATGCCAAATTCATCCATTTGAACAAAGAATATACTCAGCGTATCCTCACTCAAATAGAACAAATAAAAGGAAAAATAACTCAATTTTTTACAGTCAAAGAAAGTATGGATGAGCTAGATAAAATTCGTCAACTTTATCCCATTTCAGTATTTGATGTTATAAGTGATTTGACATTTCAAAATCTAGAGATTTTTTTTAAGCTTGTATTTGCACTTGGTAAATTCATCAAAAAAAATATAAAAAATTACATTAATCAGGATGATGAACTAATTACTGCAGGAAAATATTTTGAACAGATTAGAAAAATACAATCTCAAATAGGTGAAAATCCTGAAGAAGATAAGGTTTTACTACAATCTCTAGGAAGTATAGCAGATGAAGTAAATTTGCAAATATCTAAGTTAAATAATTCATTTATTCTGGCTTTATATCCAGCTTCATCTAGTAAATAATTAGTTGCAAATATGGTTTCTAAAATTGGATATAAGGAAATTCGGGAGGAGGCAGAAACCCATTTGAGTGTTATTAGTAAGGTAAGCATTAAGCTATTACCTGTCGGCTATCAGCAATAATAACCTGTGCTTAAGGACGAGTTTTAAATGAATATAGACTTTAGAGCTGACTTTTGTAGTAAGATTTTTCTAGCTCAGTCAATAAAGCTTTTATCACTCATTAAAAGCAATAGCTGATAGCTGATAGCTGACGGCTGAATGCTTACTTAGTAAGTTAGTGGAAAAGCTTAATAATTTGATGGAAAAGTTCGATATAGAGAACCACAACACTGAAAGAAAATTATCCAACCAGCAAAACAATATAGTTTCCCATCAAACTGTAGTCGAGATAATTAAAAATTCAAATCCTGAAGACATCATCAATTCTTTTGATTTAATCAAAAATCTAGTAAAAGAATCAGAAAATGAACAAATTTCTATTAGTCAAAATAAAGAGAATAAAGAGCGCAATAATAAAGACGATCAAGATAAAAATATCTATGTTTTAAGTGACGAAGCACAAGCTACGATAGGGATAATGATTGATATTGAAAAAAGGCGTTATTTGGTTGAAAATTTGGTAAGCCTTGATCTACAGAAGGCAAGAGCAACTACTGGTTTTGTTACTATAACTATTGTGGGAATTATTTTAGTGATGATTTTTGGGGGATTATTTTATGGACCTTTAGTTTCAGTGGGAGAAAAATCTTTGAATGAACTAAAACTTCCATTAATTAATATTCCTTGGCCTGTTGTTTTCTGGAGTTTTATAGGTAGCTTTGCAGCAATGATTTATCGCTTTAATCGTCAACCAATTTATGAATTTGGTAATGTGCTTAAATGGACTGTTACTAGATCGGTACAAGGAATTGTTCTGGGTTCTGCTTTTTACCTGATTCTTGTTTCTGGGTTATCTTTATTAACATCAGAAAAGATAACTACTGAAGTAATTTTGATTCTATCTTTTCTGGTAGGTTTTAGCGATCGCTTTGCGGATAATGTATTTAATACCCTAATTGAAAAATACACTAAGGATGGAAAGAAAAAAGAGCAAGAAAAAATTTAAAATAAATCAAGCAATAGATTGATCCTATCGAATATGCTTAAACTGAAGGAATTGGGGAAATTTACCCCAGTTCCTATTATAAATTTCTTACTGTACTAATTCAGGTTCTTTCTCTACTGCTGTTTCTTCCTCAGGTAATCCAAGTATTGATTTGTACATTTTAATATACTCCTGAGCTGATTTGTCCCAACTAAAGTTTTCTCTCATGCCACGTTTCTGTAATTCTTGCCATTGCTCTTTAAAGCGGAAAGCTTCACAAGCTCTAACCATTGCAGTAAAGAAGTCTAGTGGTTCATAGCGATCAAAACAATAGCCAGTACCAGCATTGTTAACTGGGTCATGGAAAGGTACTGTATCAACTAACCCTCCTGTGCGACGTACAATAGGTACGCTACCATACCGCATGGCCAACATTTGACTAATACCACAAGGCTCAAACCTGCTAGGCATTAAAAAAGCATCGGTACCTGCATAGATTCGCCGAGATAGGGCATCATTATATAAAAGTTGGACACTCATACGACCAGGGTAACGAGTAGCTATCTGCCACATTTGAGTTTCATAGAAGCGATCGCCCGTGCCCAACAAAATAAACTGACTATCGGTGTAGGCCATAAATCGATCCAAGACTTGCAGCATTAGATCGAGTCCCTTTTGCTCTACCAGTCGGGAGACCATTCCTACGAGAAAGGTATTCTTATTGACTTCAAAACCCACCTCTTCTTGAAGAGCAACTTTATTATCAGTACGTTTCTCCAGGGTATCGACGGTATAAGTTTGAGCAATATATCTGTCATTAGCTGGATTATAAAAGTTCATGTCGATACCATTGAGGATGCCCTGTAGTTTCCCGCTCACAAAGGACATTAAACCATCTAGGCGTTCACCATAATTGGGTGTTTGAATCTGACTAGCATAAGTGGGAGAAACAGTAGTTACTCGATCTGCAAACTGAACTGCTGCTGCCATTGTATTATGACCTTCCATGTACCAGGGACACCAAGTAATTCTTTCCAAGTACCAGCGCCAAGGTCCTTGATAAGCTAGGTTATGAATAGTAAATACGGTCTTAATATCTGGGGTTTCGTTCATCCAAACTGGTATCATGCCTGTGTGCCAGTCATTGCAATGAATAATATCTGGTTTCCAGCCATTCCAGCAAAACTCAGCCGCTCCATTGGCAAATAGAGTGAACCTCCAGTCTTCGTCATCTCCGTAGTAGATATGACGTGGCCAAAAGCTAGGATGACCAAACAGATACAACGGTACATCACTTTTTGGTAGTACTGTCTCATAAATGCTAAAGCTTTGATACATAGCATTTCCTTCCCAGATTGGTTCTTCTGGAATTTCCATTTTGTCGCCTAGAAAGCCATAGTAAGGCATAAGGATACGGACATCGTGACCCATGGCCCGTAGCACTTTGGGTAAGGCTCCTACTACATCGGCCATACCACCAACTTTGGCTAAAGGAGTTACTTCAGCTGCCACAAATAAAATTCGCATGATTCTTTAATTTGCGTTCCCTTTTTGATGCTCAATATCGTCATGATACCTGCATGGGCGCATCTAAACTACAAGTCAAAAGTCAAAATTAAAAAGTCAAAAGTTAAAGGCTTGACTTTAAAAGTCAAAAAAAAACAGCTCCCGCAGCATAGCTGCCTTCTTCAATAAGTATGGTATTTTTATTTGAGATATAAATTATAGATTGAGGTTTTTTATAAGAAAAAAAAAAAAAAAGTGCGCCGAAGGATAAAAGTTATTGATATTTCTTTTTAGTCAATTCTATGATTTTTTAAAAGAAAGAGGTGATGATTAATTTTTAATTGTTAACTGTTATTTGTTGATTATTGAATTTTTGTATAGCGTTTATCAAATTAGTGAGATACAGTTACCTTTTTGTCTTTTTATTCCCTGTTCCCTGTTTCCTGTTCCCTGTTTCCTGTTCCCTCAAATCTAAAATTTTGTACCTCACGCTTTTTGGGAATTGCTATATTTATTTCAAAAATTT
Source organism: Okeania sp. SIO3B5 (assembly GCF_010692555.1). Taxonomy (GTDB): domain Bacteria; phylum Cyanobacteriota; class Cyanobacteriia; order Cyanobacteriales; family Microcoleaceae; genus Okeania. The sequence continues at coordinate 4,552 of NZ_JAAHHG010000329.1, forward strand.
AGTTAAGTCAAATTCTGTTTCTGTCTGAGATTTTTGATACCTCTCAGAAATTAAGAATAATAAAAGTCGTTCTGAATAATTTACTGCTCCCCGCATTTCATCTCGTAATATTTCTAGCCCTCCATTGGCATATTCTTCAAATATTTTAATGCAATTCTCTTCTGTTTCTTCATTTGCTGGAGAGATGATTTTTGTATCTTTTGTGTCGGCGATCGCGATTAATTTAATAATACTTTCATATCCCCTAGACCAAAACACTTCTATGTTAATTGGACTTGGTTCTCTTTGAGAAATTTCTGTTAATGGAATTCGGTGGTTTTTCTTTATGGCTAAAGATGCGGCAAATACTATTACATCAGCATAAGTTTTAAAAGGACCTGTTTTTTCTTCTGATTCCGTTAAAGCTTTGACTAAATATGCTTTATCTCTGGCAATTCTAATTCTATTCATTACTAAAAATTCAATATATAGCAGGGAACAGTTGAAAAGATATTTCTTATTTGAAAGGATAGGCAATTATTAATTGTTGAATTTTATCTACAGTATGATTAAGTAGTAGGCAGATATTTATCATCTTTATTATTATTGTGAAATATAGCAATATGATTTGAGTTGTGAGATATTGGAAACTTTTAGGGAACACCGGATCTGGGAACAGGGAACAGAGAAGAAGAAAAAACGTACTATATTAATATAATAATTGCTATATTCTATACTTTTAAGGAACACTTCAATTCTCACAACTGATTCCTGATTGCTATATCTGCTTCAATTTATACTAACATTTTGGAGATACTAAACGATTTACTTCTACCATTGTAGTAGCTGGTCTAATTTTACAAAAAAAATTATCGAATAATTAAGGCTTAAAGCCTCTCCTTGAAAATAATTAATAATTATTAATTATTAATTATTAATTATTAATTATTTAGTAGTATTTTCTTTTGTCCACAATAACATGATTTTTTGCTCAAAATCTCCTTTACTTGCACGTTTTCGGTCTCGTTCGAGTGTAATTTGATTATAAGAAATGCCATAACTTTTGAGTAAAGCATCTACTACTTCTAATAAGTCGGCTATCTCTATGGCTAATTCACCGTTACTTGCTGTTGCTGCTTCTTGAGCTTCTTCAATAAGTTTTTCTCGTAATGCTTGGCGATATTCTGTGTCTGAGAGGGTGATAGTTTCACACTCTAAACCATTTTTACGGATAATTTCTGGAATGCGATCGCGCACTAATTTATTATATTCTTGAGGCATAATTCTACTAATTTACCAACTAATTTTTGTTGATTGCTTGAATTGATACAAACTACTGTATCTCCAATTAAAATATATACTAATTTAATCAAATAGGGAATATTTATCTTGATTTTCAATGATTTTATAACTAAAATTATTAAATTGAAAATTATTTATTTTTGCTTAACTCCATGAATTATTGAGTTAAAGTTATCCAATAATTAATTATTTCATGTTTTAAGTTTATCCTTAAAAGTAGAAGATTAATTGATATTTAGTAAGCATTCAGCCGTCAGCTATTAACTATTAGTTATCAGCTATTAAGCTATTAATTTTGGGGAAGTTAATTAATGGATAATGGATAATGGATAATGGATAATGGATAATTACCTCTGGTTAAAACCGTTACGGAATTGAACATAAGGAAATATTATTTCTTTATTTTCCCCTTGTAGAGCGACAGCTCGCGGCGCAGCCAAGGGGAGGCGGAATTGGCTGAATTATTTAATTAATAATGATTAATGATTAATTATTCGGTAAAAGCAATTTAGAAATTGAGAAAGAATAAAAAGTTACTGCCTAAGTATTCTTCCTAAACCTTAGAAGTAATTATTTATTACTTATTGCTGTTAACGTAGTTCTAACCTAGGAGGTTAGCTGACTGCTTATGATATTTATTCTGACTCAATTATTTATTTTATTAAAAAGAATAAGTGGTTATTAACTGTTATTTTTTAATTATTAAAAAAAATCAACTATTGCCGTAGTAATACATTTTTTTTGTTTTCTATTGACTTACTAATTTTATTAAATATGATAATATTATTCCAGTTATTTAATTATACTTAGCAATGAATAAACAGTTCAGAAATTATTTTCAAAATGTAGCTATAATTTTATCTATAGCTATTCTAGGTTTGCTCTTAAATGCTTGTACTATAAACACTAATGTAGTTGCTAGTTCAGATGGAGTTTATCAATATAAAACTATCCATAATCCGGAAGGTATTGGGAAATTTTATCTAGGTCGAGAAATAGCTAAAGTTATGGGTCATGAAGGTGCTGCATGGCTAGAAAGACCTAGCAGAAGTTATAGAGAAAATCCTCAAAATGCTATCGATCATCTTGATTTAAAACCTACGGATGTTGTGGCAGATATTGGTGCTGGTACTGGTTATTTTACTTTTAGAATTAGTCCTTTGATTCCTCAAGGTAAGGTGATTGCGGTAGATGTACAACCGGAGATGTTGGAGTTAATTAATTTTGTTAAAAATGAGGAAAATATTATTAATATTGAGACTGTTTTAGGGGATGTAGATAATCCTAAGTTGTCTCCTTCTACTGTTGATATTGCTTTGTTAGTTGATGCTTATCATGAGTTTGAATATCCGCGAGAAATGATGTTAGGAATAGTTGCTGCTTTGAAGCCTGGTGGGCGGGTTATTTTATTGGAATATCGGGGTGAAAATCCGATGATTATGATTAAAGGTTTGCACAAGATGACTGAGAAACAGGTGAAAAAAGAAATGAATTCTGTGGGTTTGGTTTGGCAAGAGACTGATGATTTTTTACCACAACAACATTTTTTAGTGTTTAAAAAGCCTGAATTTTCTCGATCAAATTACAATTAAATAGCTGGATTTCTCATAGGATAGCTATTTAAATTTTTTCTAATTGAAAACGAATAAAAGTTTATATTTATGTGAAATACATTTTTTTTGTTGAATAAAAAGTCAAGCATGGGGGCAAGTTAACCCTTATAGTTAAAGTATTTCACAATTATTTGAAGAATGCAAGGCAAAAAACCTAGGCGATTTTTTTGGTGCTTCACACAATGACAACTTAGTGGGGATTTTCACTAGAGCGATCGCTTCTATCACAGATAACTAATAAAAATCACCTCTATTTCTCCAGACTATTTGTGGTAGTGAGTGCTGAGTATTTTATGTATATTTCTTGATTGAATAAAAAGTCAAGCAAAGGGGCGAGTTAACCCTTATAGTTAAAGTATCTCACAATTATTTGAAGAATGCAAGGCAAAAACCTAGGTGTTTTTTGGTGCTTCACGCAATGACAATTTAGTGGGATTTTCACTAGAGCGATCGCTATAGATAACTAATAAAAATCACCTCTATTTCTCCAGACTATTTGTGGTAGTGAGTGCTGAGTATTTTATGTATATTTCTTGATTGAATAAAAAGTCAAGCGTAGGGGCGAGTTAACCCTTATAGTTAAAGTATCTCACAATTATTTGGGGAATGCAAGGCAAAAACCTAGGCGATTTTTTTTTGTGCTTCACACAATGACAACTTAGTGGGATTTTCAGTAGAGCGATCGCTTCTATATAGATAACTAATAAAAATCACCTCTATTTCTTCAGACTATTTGTGGTAGTGAGTACTGAGTATTTTATGTATATTTCTTGATTGAATAAAAAGTCAAGCGTAGGGGCGAGTTAACCCTTATACGAGTTAACCCTTATAGTTAAATTATCTCACAATTATTTGGGGAATGCAAGGTAAAAACCTAGGCGATTTTTTTGGTGCTTCACAGAATGACAATTTAGTGGGGATTTTCACTAGAGCGATCGCTTCTATCACAGATAACTAAGATAACTAATAAAAATCACCTTCAGTCTAGCCATATTTGTGTCTTTTATTTCTCCAGACTATTTGTGGTAGTGAGTGCTGAGTATTTTATGTATATTTCTTGATTGAATAAAAAGTCAAGTGTAGGGGCGAGTTAACCCTTATAGTTAAATTATCTCACAATTATTTGGGGAATGCAAGGCAAAAACCTAGGCGTTTTTTTGGTGCTTCACAGAATGACAACTTAGTGGGGATTTTCACTAGAGCGATCGCTTCTATATAGATAACTAATAAAAATCACCTCTATTTCTCCAGACTATTTGTGGCAGTGAGTGCTGAGTATTTTATGTATATTTCTTGATTGAATAAAAAGTCAAGCGTAGGGGCGAGTTAACCCTTATAGTTAAAGTATCTCACAATTATTTGGGGAATGCAAGGCAAAAACCTAGGCGTTTTTTGGTGCTTCACAGAATGACAACTTAGTGGGGATTTTCAGTAGAGCGATCGCTTCTATCACAGATAACTAAGATAACTAATAAAAATCACCTCCAGTCTAGCCATATTTGTGTCTTTTATTTCTCCAGACTATTTGTGGTAGATAGTACTGAGTATTTCTTATAGATACTTCTTGATTGAATAAAAAGTCAAGCGTAGGGGCAAGTTAACCCTTATAGTTAAATTATCTCACAATTATTTGAGCAATGCAAGGCAAAAAACCTTGGCGATTTTTTATGTGCTTCACAAAATGAAAATTTGTGGGGTTTTTCAATGTAGCGATCGCTTCTATTATAGATAACTTAAGATAACTAATAAAAATCACCTTTAGTCTGGCTATATTTGTGTCTTTTATTTCTCCAGACTATTTATTGTTAGGAGTTAAACTTCAAAAATCATTACTTGTCGATCACTACCTTTTTTCTTAATCAGACCAATCTATAGACCATTTTTTTGATGGTAATTTAGTAGTTGGCACATTGTTATGGGCAGTTTTTCTTTGAAGATTTGTTGCCTGAGCAACCCAACTTCTAACCATACTTAAACTAGGTAAGCGTTGCACAAGTTGTTTTTGATGGTTAAGCTTCATCATCTGAGAGTGGAGTGTTTCAGGAAACCGATTTTTTAACTGAGAAATTGTATGTACTCCTAAAGCAGATAATAGGAAAAAATATTCCCGATCTACTCCTTTAATTTGTGATAAATCAACAAAATTTACCCACTGAATAATCAGTTCTTTTTCAATAGAAGTAGCTTGCTCTAATTCTTCTATTCCTGCAAGAGACGAACATTTTTCTAATAGTTCTGTTACTTTAGTGATACCTACTCCTATTAATTTTTCAGCATATACAGAATTCATGCCTTCAATATCTTGAATATTATGTATCATAATTTCTCTCCTATTTTACATTTGACTATTTTACCTCTTTCCGAGGAGCCATATTCAAGAAGTCAAAAATCAGAAGTGTGTTTGCGCAGCATTCGGACCGAAAGTTAGAAGTTAAAATTAGTGGGAGATTGTTACTCAGCACTAATTTTTAACAGCTAAAATAAAATTCATACTGGTGGTTGCTTCACTATATTTATCTGTCTAAAAATATAGATTTTATGACCGAAAATAATGGTGTAAAAAAAACTTATGACTTGGTGAGTGCCTATTTCTGACTTTCCATTTTTCATGCTGCATAAACCAGTGCAGCGATAAGGGAATAATCTATGTATAAATGTAAGATAAAAAGGGTGAGATTATACCAAATTGATAAATATTTGCTACAAATAGCTAGGATATTTATTAGGAGTCAGGAGTCAGAACTCAGGAGTCGTATGGGAATCGCTTTAATACCATTTTTTAGGGCGTAAATTATCTTTTTTGTTAAAGGGATATTTCCTATAAAGTCTTTTTATTGCTCTTACTATTCGTAACATTCTTTTTTAAAATTGGTATTATACAATTTATCCGAAACATTTCTATATTTTCGCATAGTAAGGGAGTAGGAGAGTGGGGCAGAATTAAATATCAGAATAATTAACATTAACTTACCTGGGAAGAAAAAATTTTCCTTAAGTGTCAATCCTCTTATTTTCAAGGAGAGATAATTGTTAATTAGGGTTTGCTGAAAAAGTCTTTTAGTAGGGGTAGGAGACAGGATAAATGGGAATGAGCGAGGAGGTAGGGGTAAGAATTGTCAGAATGATTTTTCTGCCATAATCGTCCAAAAATAATAGCTTTTTGAGCGTTTTAGACTAAAACAGGTGCACTTTTTTCGACCCCAAAAAGGAACTTGTATTTATATATCAATGCTTTTAGATTTAATCAACAAGCCCTAATTATTAATTATTAATTGTTGAACTAGGTGTTTGCGTAGTATTTCCACAGGAAAATTTTTCTCATAATTAGGGTTTGCTGAAAAAGTCTTATGTGTGAGGGTAGGAGACAGCTATACTGGAGACAGCTATACTGGAGAAATGGGTATGGGAGCGAGGAGGCAGTAGGAAGAATTATCCCTTGATTTTTCTACCATAGTCAGTCCAAAATCCGCTCCTTTTTGAGCTTTTTGCACCGAAAACCTTGTACTTTTTCAAGACCTAAAAAGGCTAAAACCAATATCAGTCAATGCTTCTATATTTAATCAGCAAGCCCTAATTAGGCAATTGATGAATGACTTCTGTGAAACTGTATCGTTATAGGAAAAGTAAGAAGTAAGAAGTAAGAAGTAAGAAGTAAGAAGTAAGAAGTAAGAAGTAAGAAGTAAGAAGTAAGAAGTAAGAAGTAAGAAGTAAGAAGTAAGAAGTAAGAAGTAAGAAGTAAGAAGTAAGA
>NZ_JAAHHG010000033.1:0-4010 GCF_010692555.1 Okeania sp. SIO3B5
TGAATATTAGAAACTGTTTGGGGTTATGATTTTATGGGCGATTCAAATATTATAGAAGTTTATATTCGTTACTTACGTTTAAAGTTAGAATCTAATGAAGAAAAAAGGTTAATTCAAACTGTGCGAGGAGTGGGTTATGTTTTGCGGGAATAATTTAGGAATAAGGAAAAATATTATCTGGGGAAATGTTTTTCCCACTGTTAATTATTAATAGTTAAACTATTCCTTAATATATCCGTGCATTTCTTTTCTCGCCTTTTCTGTTATGGCTTCCTCTAACCACTGACTTCTATTAGGAAGCGATCGCACATACTCATCAACATCCTGTGGAACTCTTACAGATAAAGGCTTTTCAGCTTTTGGCTTTTCACCTTCACCTAATACGGTCATTATTTGGCCTTTTTTATTTCTGACTAACTTGGACATAATTTTCTGCTGATGATTTTTTAATCTATTATACTATGTATACATCGGTCATCAGTTTTTATTCTTCTATTCTGACGTATACATCAGTAATATTTATCAACAAAAGCTATATACAGACGTATACATCGTTTAATATAAAAAGATGAAAAATCAAAAGCAAGCATCCCTGGAAGTTAACTAGGGACTTAGCACAAAAAACTTGGGCTTTGAAGTAATAGCTTCAGCCCAAGGAACAAACAAAATATACACTCTAATCTTAGCAAATGTCAGAGCCTAATAATAGTGATAAAAACAACACATCTAGCCATTGGGCAGTTTCAGAAGAAGATTGTGAAAATATGGTAGAAAGAAATCAATAGAAATTATTAGAAACTAGGAAAGACGATAGTAAATCTATTCGAATGTATTTTTGAAGGAGAAACATCATTTGCATTTGCAGACCACAAAGAAAAAAACAATGACTGAAAATATTGAACAATTATTAGATGATCGAGTAACTCTAATTATTTACATGGTAAAACAAGGCGAACAATTGGTTCGACATTCAGGAGGGTTAATTGAAAAAGATGAAACGACCCGTCTTATTCGTGCTAGTTATGATTAGCAAGCAGTAGAAAAAAGACAGTATGAACAATAAATTGGTCAGCGACTCTATTCTACTGGTTCTGGTGCTACCCTTCATTCTTCTAGGGCAATTCCTACGGACTGGATAGTTTCTCATGTAGAACGTTATGAACCAGACTTGCAAAATATGCCTTTATTCCGTGAAGTTATTATCGCATATTGTGAGAAAAAACCAATGACTATTGAGGAATATAAATCTTTAGTTTATGAACGAGAAGCTCAAATTTAAGCTGAATCTTTTGGCGGTAATGAACAGCGTTATCAAGAGTGGTTGAAATCAAATGGAATTTGAGAAAATTTATAGACTAAATAATACAGCAGATTCCAGCTACACCCCGAAGCGGGCAAGATGCCCGCACTGGAAAGATTTAATTATTAATATCTGTACTTCTTCTGCTTATGCGAGGAATCTGCTGTATTACCAAAAAATGAGGTCCAAAGCCTCCACTTTTAAGGGGGTGAAAAATATTCAATTCAGTATTTTCAAGCCTCCGACTAAAGCCGGAGGTACTGATAACTGATAACTGATAACTGATAACTGAAATAACCTAACTATCAGAAATTTTCCTCACTTCCTCAACAGTTAAACTAAGAATTTGTGCTACTTGTTCTACACTCATTCCCGTTGCTAATAATTGAGGAATAGCATTTCTTCGTGCTTTGCGTTCTTGTTCAGCTCGTTGGCGTTCTTGTTCAGCTCGTTGGCGTTCTTGTTCAGCTATGTTGGCAAAGCGATCGCCACGGGCTTTTTCTATTTCTTTTCCTTCTGCTCCTGTTAACAATAAATTACCTTCAGAATCCCACCAACGTAACCATGATAAGCTTTGATTTTGATAAGAACCTTGCCATTTTCCTAATTCTATCCCCAGGGGTTCAATCAAATAGTGTTCCCGCTCATTCGGAGACATCTGGCGATAAAAGTCATCCTCTAAATGATACATTTCTAAATTGCCAGTTTTGATAACATATATTCCGTAGTAATTTATTTTGATAATCTGCTCGTAGACCCAAAATTTTCCTGGTTTTGTTGTTTCACCATCTTCGGAAACTGACAAAGGTGTTTTGTCTAATTCTTCTGTTCCATCTCCACTGGCAAATTCTAGAGCAATTAAAGGCGCCATATATTCTCGCCACAGACAATAGGAACGACGAATTTCACCGTTTAATAGTGGTGGTACATTGGGAATGTAAAACCAATATGGTATTTCTGCTCCATCTTCAAGAGGTTCTGTTTTTTGCCAAAAAATAGCACTATCTTGCCCGATGACATAATTTCCATCTGGGTGTCGCTGTTGTAAAATTGGTCCGATGGAATCAGTTAAAAGAATACTTTGGGGATGTTCTTGGAAATTTTTCACAATTGAATTTGGCGATTATTATCTACATTTTTAGGACTTACGCAGAAACCGGGTTATTCTCCAAATTTGGATGCGTAAGTCCTGATGATATTCTTACCAATGAATAATTGATAATTAATGAATCCGATGGTTTTACAGCACTTTCCGTTGTTATGAGGTACACTCTCGCGGGCAAGATGCCCGCACTACAATATTTTCACCATTTACCTTGTACCTCATTTACTCGAAATCTGCTGTAACCAGAAATAATTATTAATTATTAATTATTAATTATTATTTAGGAACGCTAAGTTTCAGCAGATTGATTTTTTTTTTACTATTGTCCAATAGTAATGTTGAATTTAGATACACTCAGGGAAAGCGATCGCTATATTTTAGGTGCTTGAGTAAAATTTTTGGCTAGATATTTCTTCTTTAGGAACGCTAACTTTGAGCAGATTGATTTTTTTTAACTATTGTCCAATAGTAATGTTGAGTTTAGATACATTCAGGGAAAGCGATCGCTATGTTGTTAGATGCTTGACTAAAATTTTGGACTAGATATTTCTTCTTTAGGAACGCTAACTTTGAGCAGATTGATTTTTTTTAACTATTGTCCAATAGTAATGTTGAGTTTAGATACACTCCGGGAAAGCGATCGCTATGTTGTTAGGTGCTTGAGTAAAATTTTTGGCTAGATATTTCTTCTTTAGGAACGCTAAGTTTCAGCAGATTGATTTTTTTTTAACTATTGTCCAATAGTAATGTTGAATTTAGATACAGTCAGGGAAAGCGATCGCTACCTTGTAGGATGCTTGAGTAAAGTTTTTGGCTAGATATTTCTTCCTTACGAACCCTCACTTTCAGCAGATTGATTTTTTTTTAACTATTGTCCAATAGTAATGTTGAATTTAGATACAGTCAGGGGAAGTGATCGCTATCTTTTAGGGTGCTTGACTAAAATTCTAGATCAGGACTTACGCAAAGACACTGTGTATAGAGTCCAGTAACTATTGTCCAATAGTTATGAGTACTATATATAGCGTATCTGCGTAAGTCCTATAGATATTTCTTCTTTAGGAACGCTAACTTTGAGCAGATTGATTTTTTTTAACTATTGTCCAATAGTAATGTTGAGTTTAGATACACTCCGGGGAAGCGAGCGTTATGTTGTTAGGTGCTTGAGTAAAGTTTTTGGCTAGATATTTCTTCTTTAGGAACGCTAACTTTGAGCAGATTGATTTTTTTTAACTATTGTCCAATAGTAATGTTGAGTTTAGATACACTCCGGGGAAGCGAGCGTTATGTTGTTAGGTGCTTGAGTAAAGTTTTTGGCTAGATATTTCTTCTTTAGGAACGCTAACTTTGAGCAGATTGATTTTTTTTTAACTATTGTCCAATAGTAATGTTGAGTTGAGATACACTCAGGGGAAGCGATCGCTATATTTTAGGTGCTTGAGTAAAATTTTTGGCTAGATATTTCTTCTTTAGGAACGCTAACTTTGAGCAGATTGATTTTTTTTAACTATTGTCCAATAGTAATGTTGAGTTTAGATACATTCAGGGAAAGCGATCGCTATGTTGTTAGATGCTTGACTAAAATTTTGGACTAGATATTTCTTC